>NZ_JAGHEW010000364.1 GCF_017889095.1 Thomasclavelia sp.
GTTGAAAAAGTTGAAGTATTACCATACCATACACTAGGAACATTTAAATGGGAAGAATTAAAGATTCCTTATCAGTTAGAAGGAGTAAATCCACCAACTGAAGAAAGAGTCGCTAACGCTAAAAAATTGTTACATACAGATCAATATCCAAAAAGAAAATATTAATCGATGGGATAAACTTAATTGTTTATCCTTTTTTTATTCATTTATACTTAAAATTAAGTTATAATAAAGTAAATGAAATGAGGAGGAAATAATAATGAAATTAGGTGCAATAGAAGCAGGGGGAACAAAGTTCGTTGTTTGTATCGGCGATGAAAACGGGAATGTAATTGAAAGAGATTCATTTCCAACGGAAACACCAGAAAAGACAATGGCTAATGTATTTAAATTTTTTGATGGTAAAAATATCGAAGCATTAGGAGTTGGAAGTTTTGGACCAATCGATCCGGATTTAAATAGTCCAACTTATGGTTATATTACCACAACACCAAAACCAGGATGGGGTAATTATGATATCATGGGTGTTTTAAAACAACGTTATGATATTCCAATGGGATTTGATACTGACGTTAATGGAGCATGTTTAGGTGAAGCTTATTTTGGTGCTGCCAAAGGATTAGATAGTGCTTTATATATGACTATTGGTACTGGAATTGGCTGTGGTGCTATCGTTGAAGGAAATTTAGTTCATGGTTTATTACATCCAGAAATGGGACATATGAAAATGATTGTTCGTGAAGACGATAACTACGTAGGAAAATGTCCATTCCATGGAACATGCTTTGAAGGATTAGCAGCCGGACCAGCAATCGAAGCACGCTGGGGTAAAAAAGGACAAGAATTACCAGCTGATCATCCTGCTTGGGATCTAGAAGCTTATTATATTGGACAAGCTTTAGCTAACTATATTTTAATTCTTTCACCAAAGAAAATTATCTTAGGTGGTGGTGTTTCTAAACAAAAACAAATGTTCCCAATGATTTATAAATATCTAAGAGAATTCTTAAATGGTTATGTTCAAAAAGATGAAATTTTAACTGATAAAATTAATGATTATATCGTTTCACCAGCTTTAGGTGATAACGCTGGGGTATGTGGTGCTTTAGCACTAGCAAAATTAGCAATGGAAAGAGAATAAGAGGTTTAAAACCTCTTATTATTTTTATGTGTATTAACGATTCTTCCGTTTATATGGGCAAGAGTAATTGCAATAGTTTTATTGACGTATGTTTACGCTGAAAAAATGACAAGTAAAATTATTTCTAAAGATGATAGTTTTAATGCCCATATAATAGTTAATATTCTTTGTACAGTATTTTGTTGACAGTAATTGGAGCATGGATAGGTACACGTTCGACTACTTTAGAACCAATTCAAATGTTCTTTTACAAATGGCCTCGTAATTTTGCAATTTCATTATTTGTCGAAATGTGTTTAGCGCAGCCAATTGCAAGATTTACTATGTTAAGATTGTATTTATAGAATGATAGAAAAAAGTAGTAGAAAAATAAAATTAATCTGAAATTTAGGAGATATACAGTTTGTTTCTTACTTAGTGATGGTAAGGATTTACAATTTGTATAATCTCCTTTTATTTGATTTAAGATTAAAATGTTGGGCATTGTTCAATAAAATCTTAGCTTTTTTATAGATGGAAAGTTATAAACTATTTTTTAAATAAATTCATTATTTTCATTTTCCATGTTTTGAAAAATAATTTAAATTCCTCTTTGATAATTTTTGATGCTTTTTCATTTTTATAATTATGTTGTGTATAAACATCTTTAACACTATCATAATAATTTTCTCGAGGGTTATTAAGGTCATAATTTTTAGCCCATTTTTTGAATTTTCTATTAATATATTTATTACGAGCAACAGGATCGTCATAATCAGTATATATTTTTTTTAAAGATAAAGGATCAATGATATCTATATTTAAATGTTCTAAAAAATCAAACATTTTTTTTACACAATCATTGTTCATTATTTGATATTTATATATACCAATTGCATCATTTGTATAGATGTTTAAATCGACATAATAATTTAGGAAAAAAGTATATATTCCATCATCTCCTTGAGAACTGCTAATTAAAATTTCTATATATTTAATGTTTTTGTAATAAATAGTATTTTCATTTGCATGAATGCTATTATCTGTAAAGAAAATTGTTTCGTATTTGGAATTAATATTTGTATCATTGAAACTAATATTAATTTTCTCTCTTGTATTACTAAGCATGTTCTATTACCTCCTTCAATTTATATTATAGTGTACATATAAATTTAAGCATTAAAAAATTCATAGAAAACATTTTAAAAGCATAGAATGCATTTTATTGGTTTAGATATTTAAATAACTAATTATTGATGAAAATAATTTGAATTGATATATATAAGAATATTTTCTTCTATATTTAGTATATTTGGATTTGTTTTTGATTATGGTACATATAAACAATAAAGATCTTAGAAGTGAATTAGGATAAATTAATTTTTTGTTGAATTTTAATACCAAAATAAAAAAGTAGATAATATAGAAAAGAATATGATATACTAAATTTAGTAATTATTTTTATTATTTGTGTTATATGTAGTGTTGTTCAATGAATATTGCTGATGAACAAAGAATATGATAATCAATAGTTTTTATAGATTTTATATAGAGGGAGGGTTTTATGAATGTTGCTATTTTAGATGATGACATCAATTTTGTAAAGAAGTTAAATAATGATTTTAAAGATTATTTTTCATCAGTAGATAAAAAAATAAACATGATAACTTTAGATAATAATTTTAAACGATTATTAGATTTAAAACTAGATGTATTAGATATAGTTTTTTTAGATATTGATTTAAAAGAAAAATATAATGGTATAAATTTTGCAAAGGCAGTTAAGAAAGTCTATCCTAATGTTATAATCGTTTTTGTATCAGAAAATAATGATTTTGTTTTTCCTGCATTAGCTATAGAATTTTTTCAATTCATTAGAAAAAATGCTTATCTAAGTGACATGCCTTTAGTATTTACACAATTAAAAGATTATTATATTCAAAATTGTAAAGAAATTGTTATTGAAGTTAATAAAAGAAAGGTGCTATTAAAATTTAATGAGATAATATATATTTTATCTATTGGACACGATTTATTTATTAAAACTGTATCAAATGAATACACCATTCCTATATCTTTAGTTAAATTTATGAAGAAAATAGATTTTAATTATTTAGTACAAATACAACGTAATTTAATGATTAATTTATTTTATACTGGTGATGTTACAAGAACATGTGTTATATTGTCTGATGGTAAAGAATATAAAGTTGGTAGAAAATATCAAGAAAAATTACTTAAAATATATGAAGAATATTTATTAAAATGATAGTATTTGATATTTTAATGACTTTTATTGAAAGCATTTTTATTGCTATTTTTAATAAAAATATTTTCAAAGTCAAAAAAATTAGTTATGTAATAATACTTTCTACCATGATATTTTTTGAAACTATGTTCTTTAATAATTTTGTGACAAATAATTTGGCTTTATTATTTTTGATTATATTAACATCTTTTTTGATAACTGTATTTTATACAAAAAAATTTTATTCTTATTATTATTTAGTTCCAAGTATAGGCATGGCAATATTGTTATTAGCTAATACAATTGCATTATTTATAACAGCCAGCATATTTAAAGTAAATGTGATAAATATAGCCGATCATATAGAAACAGTAATTACCCTTTCAATATCATCTAGGCTGATTTTTGGTATTATTTTATTGCTTTTTTATAAGTATCAAGGGATAGTAGATACAAATCAAATACTTATGCACCAAAACTGGGTACCATTTTTAATATTTTCTATATCTTTATTAAGCACATTTACGACATTATATGAATCAATATTTTATCAAATGATCGATCATGATACATTAGAATTATTACTATTTGAACTTTTCACTTTGGTAATTTCTTTGTTTATTGTTTTATATAATGTAATTAATAATTATAGATTAAACAGAAAAATAAAAGATGAACTTTTAAAAGCTAAATATTCTAAAGAAATATATAATGAGATTAATAAATTATCCTATCAAATCATAAAAGATAAGCATGATATGTCATATATATTAACTACTGTTTATAATTATTTAAAACAAAATGATATTAATAATGCGCTGCTACAATTAGATAAATCAATCGATCATTTAAGAAAAAGCGACATTTCATATACAACGAATATTCCAATTTTTGATTATTATATTGTTAATACCATAAACTTTTTTAGACGTGGTGGTTACGACATAAAAACTGTTATCACGATAAATTA
>NZ_JAGHEW010000055.1 GCF_017889095.1 Thomasclavelia sp.
TCGCCAATATGATAACCGTCATACATTTCTTTGACCTGCTCATTTAATTCCAATCCATAATAGTTTAACAGTTCTTTTACTTCATCTTTATTGAAGCCAAAATACTGACTATATGATTCTTCAGTAACAGTACATACAAGCGGATTATTTAAATCGCTGAAGATATTTTTCTTGGCTACCCTTTGAATACCTGTAAGCAAGGCATATTCTAAACTGTTAGAAGTTTTTAAAGCATTATGAAGCATTGAGGCTAAACCGTTTCTTATTTCATCATAGAACTTGCCTACATGTGCTTCGATAAACGGGGTATCATATTCATCAATAAAGACCATTACCCGTTTATGATAGTATTTTTCTAGTATTTTCATCAAAAATGATAATGAAGTAATTATATTATCAACACACCCATCTTCACTGTTTACCAAATGATTCAAGATTCTTTCATAATTGATTTGTTCAAATTTTGTCAAATTGACAAAAATATGTTTATAACGATCATATTCATTTTGTAATTGTTCTTTGATTAGCTGAACAAGACTATATTTATCCCCTTTAGCACTTGCAAAGGAAATAAATACAGTAGGATATTGATTTAAATATGAACAGTATTCAGTTTTCATGATCTTAGTATCTTTAAACAGTTCTTTTACTTCATGTTCATTGAAACCAAAATACTGACTATATGATTCTTCAGTAACAGTACATACAAGCGGATTATTTAAATCGCTGAAGATATTTTCCTTGGCTACCCTTTGAATACCTGAAAGCAAGGCATATTCTAAACTGTTAGAAGTTTTTAAAGCATTATGAAGCATTGAGGCTAAACCGTTTCTTATTTCATCATAGAACTTACCTACATGGGCTTCAATAAACGGGGTATCATATTCATCAATAAAAACCATTACCCTTTTACCATAATATTTTTCCAGTATTTTCATCAAAAAAGATAGTGAAGTAATTATATTATCAACACAGCCATCTTCACTGTTTGCCAAATGATTCAAGATTCTTTCATAATTGATTTGTTCAAATTTTGTCAAATTGACAAAAATATGTTTATAACGATCATATTCATTTTGTAATTGTTCTTTGATTAACTGAACAAGACTATATTTATCCCCTTTAGCACCTGCAAAGGAAATAAATACAGTAGGATATTGATTTAAATATGATTTATATTCAGTTTCCATGATCTTAGTATCTTTAAACAGTTCTTTAGAATCTTTAGTGATATCAAAAAACTCTGCCACCACTTACATATTTAAGGTCTTTCCAAATCCTTTCGGTCTGGTTATTAATGTTACCTGAGCACCAGTTGATAGAAATTCTTCAATCATCAATGATTTATCAATATTATAGTAATTATTTTCTTTTAATTTTCGATAATTAGTGATTCCAATTGGTATTTTTTTCATTTTCATTAGTCCTTTCAAGCTTATTGTAACTTACTTATTTTAATTTAACTAGATTTATTCATATCAATAGTAATAATATAGTACTCTATTAAAAATAGTGTTTTTAAATAAGTAAAATATGGAAAGAAACGCTTTTTCTTTTTTTTAGTATTCAAACTATGGTATACTATAAACAAATATTAAAACTAAGAGATTATAAATATTTTTAGAAATGAGGAAATATGATGAAAACAATTGGATTTATAGGAATGGGTAATATGGCCAGTGCTATCGCTGGAGGAATTGTAAAAAGCGGTTTTATTGATGGTAAAAATATCTATGGGTATGATGTTGATATAAATAAATTAATAAAAATGAATCAAGAATATGATATTCAACTATGTACCAGTGAAAAAGAATTGGTTAAAAGCTGTGATATCGTAGTTTTTGCAGTTAAACCGAATGTAATTGAAGATGTAATTGATAAAGTGCGGGAACGTTTAGATAAAAAAGCGGTCGTATCAATTGTCAATGGGTATAATAATGAACGCTATAACGAATTATTGATGGATTCAACGAGACATTTAAGTGTTATGCCTAATACTCCAGCTTTGGTCTTAAAAGGAATGACTTTATTGGAACAAGAAAATTCATTAACTGAAGAAGAATTTGATTTTGTTTCGAAAATGTTTTCAAGTATCGGTGAAATCGCTGTTTTACCTAGTTACCAGATGGCAGCGGGAAGTAGTATCAGTGGTTGTGGACCAGCCTTTGTTTATATGTTTATAGAAGCAATGGGGGATGCCGGTGTTAGTTTAGGTTTACCTCGTGATGTTGCTTATAAACTAGCGAGCCAGACAATTATCGGTTCTGGAACAATGCAGTTAGAAAATAGTCTTCATCCCGGAATTTTAAAAGATCAGGTTTGTTCTCCAGGTGGAATTACGATTAAAGGTGTAGAAACATTAGAAGAAAACAATTTTAGAAATGCTGTTATTAAAGCAATTAAAGCTTCCAAGTAAAATTGGAAGTCTTTTTTTACATGCAAAACTACTTGCCTTTCTTGACATATTTTTGCTTAGGGGTTTGTTATGATAGTTAGGGGTGAAAATATGGAGGTATATATCGAACTGACTTATCTAGTGAATTATTTGTTTATCTTATTAGCAGTTGAAATGATGGCAATTTTACTTAGTAAGGAAATAAGTTATTTTGAAGTAGTAAAACAAAGTTTTTATTTGAGTTTAGTAATAGGATTGTTGTATGTTGATTATCATGGTTATTTGATTTTAATTATTTGGGCAGTTATTTTAACTTGTCTTTATCAAAAACAAGTATTTTTATATTATCCAGTTTTTATATTTGCTTATTTTTCATTAGTTTATTTTTGTAGCTCTTTGATCGACCAGGCGTTTATTTATAATGGTATTTTAATTACACCGATCAATGTCGGAGTTGCAGGGTTAATGATCGTAAGTATTTTAGCTGTTTTGATGCAGGTAATGTTTATTGTTTATTTGAAAAGAAAAGTTAGAATTGGGGAGTTTTTGTATGATCTACAAATTATTTATCATGATCAAAAGTATTTAATAACGGGTTTTTTAGATAGTGGCAATGAAGTTTATTATCAAGGTTTCCCGTTAGTTTTGATTAATGAAAGAGTCATTGAAGATTATCAAATTATTGATGTAATTGGTTTAAATGATTTACGTAGTGATCAAATTGATGTGATTAAATTAGATTCTTTACAAATAAATAAGCAGATATTAAATAATATTTATGCGGGAATAATTAGTAATATTCAATATGATTGTTTATTAAATAAAGCGCTTATGGGAGGAGTGTTATAATGATTAAATTTATTTTAAAATTAATTAATCAAACCAAATATCTTTACTATATTGGTCGTCATGATATTTTACCGCCACCACTTAAAGGTCGTGAAGAAAAAGAAGCATTACAGCGATTAATGGCCGGTGACGATAAAGCTCGGGATTTGTTGATTGAGCATAATTTACGCTTAGTTGTTTATGTTGCTAAAAGGTATGATTCATCAAAAAATGGCAGTATTGAGGATTTAATTAGTATTGGAACAATTGGTTTAGTTAAAGCTATTAATACGTTTAAAGCTGATAAAAATATTAAATTAGCGACGTATGCAACACGTTGTATTGAAAATGAAATTTTAATGTTTTTACGCAAGAATAATAAATTACGCCATGAAATATCTTTAGATGAACCGTTGAATATTGACTATGATGGTAATGAATTATTACTATCAGATATTATTGGAACTGATAGTGATGTTGTTGAAACCCAGTTGGAGCAAAATGATCAAAAAGTAATGTTTTATGAAGCTTTTAAAGATTTATCAAAACGAGAAAAAGAAATCTTGATCTTCCGTTATGGATTGATGAATCGTGATGAACTGACGCAAAAAGATGTCGCTAAAATGATGGGGATTTCGCAATCTTATATATCAAGGTTAGAGAAAAAAATTATTAAAAAATTAAGAAATAAACTTAATTACAATGAAATAAAATAAGTATAATTTTGTCATATTTGCTAAAAATAGAGTTGAAAGAAGGCAAATATGAGTAATTTTCAGATTATTTTAAATGGTTATCAAGAACCAGAACGAAAACTTTCAACTAAAGAAATTTATTGCTTGATTGATAAATATCAAGCTACTAAAGATGAAACAATTAAAGAACAATTAGTAAATGACAATATGAAATTAGTATTATCAATGACCAAACGATTTTATGGTCGTGATAGCAGTGGTGAAGATTTATTCCAGGTAGGAATCATGGGTTTGATCAAAGCAATAGAAAATTTTAATACTAGTTATGGTTTACAATTTTCTACTTATGCTGTACCTTTGATTTTAGGTGAGATGAAACGCTATTTACGTGATAATCACCAGATTAAAATTTCAAGGTCGATTAGAGATCTTGCTTATCGCGCTTTAAAAATCAAAGATAAATATTTAACTAAATTTCAGCGCGAACCTACTGTTAATGAATTAGCTAAAGAATTAAAAGTAGAACCGGAAGAAATAGTTGAAGCATTGCTTTCAACTAACAGTGTTTCTTCTTTGCAAGAAGAAGTCAAAAATGATGATGGTAATAATTTAAAGATGATTGATTCTTTAAAAGATGATAAGATGGATGCAGTGATCACTAATCAAAAAATTGATTTATATGATGCGATTAATAAATTAACACCAAAAGAACATCAAGTTATCAAACAACGTTATTTTGATGGTCTGTCGCAAAGTGAAATAGCTAAAGAATTATTTATTTCCCAGGCTCAGGTATCAAGAATTGAAAAAAAAGCACTAAACAATCTACATAATTACCTAAAATAATGCATATATTTTAATGGTGATTTAATGAGATTTGTTAAACTGCAATCAAAGGATGTAATCAATGTAGTGACTGGCTGTAAAGTGGGTTTTATTAGTGATATTGAAATTGACTGGTGTACGAAGACAATTCAAGCTATAGTCGTGGAAAAATACAGTTTTTTTAAATTATTATGTTTTTTTAAGGAAGCACCTTGTATCGTTATTCCGATTGAATGTGTGGTAAGTATCGGTGGTGATGTCATTTTAGTTACTCTAGATGGCTAAAATTTACATTTTTATTTTTAACTTGATTTAATAATCCTTTTATGATATGAAATAATATGTTATAATGGATTAGAAATAAGTTAAGGAGGTCTATACTTCATGGGATACGGAGAAAAAGTAAAAAAATGGTTTTTTGACGAAGACGGTGACGAAGTTGATGGATATGAAGATGTAGAAATTGATACAGAACCAAAAACAAGTTTGTTTGAGCAGGCTAAGTTTTCTAAAACTAGTGATGCCATCAAAGCTTTGAATGCGAATAAAGATAGTCAATTGATTTTATTTGAACCTCGTGCTTTTGCAGAAACTCAAGATATTGCCAATTATTTGAAGTTAAGAAAAGCAGCAGTGGTAAATTTACATCGCTTACAAAAAGAACAATCTAAACGTGTGGTTGACTTTTTAAGTGGGGTTATCTTTGCCATTGAAGGTGATATTCAAAGAATCGGTCCTAGAATTTTCTTATGTACACCTAAAAACATCGGCGTTTCGGGAACAATTGATTTAGATGATGAAGAAGCGGATGAATAATAAGTATTAGCTTGGCTAATACTTTTTGTTATGTTAGAGCATTTTAAAGGTGAAGAAGTCTTTGTAAAAAAAGTCCTTGAATACCAGGATCAAGCTTTATATAAACAAAGGCTTATTTTAACTAAATTTTTAAATCCATATCATCAATCAATTGTATATTCGATCATTGGTAAAAATAGTGAGTTAGTTGTAAAAGAAGATGGCGGTTTAAATAACTGTGAAATGAAACGGATGATCATTGCTCCCGATTTTTATCAAATTGAAGAAAATGATTTTGAAATTGTTTTAGCTAAAATAACTTATGCAAAAAGTTTTGGTAAATTGAGTCATCGTGATATTTTAGGGGCGTTGATGTCTTTAGGGGTTAAACGTGAGTTATTTGGTGATATTTATGAATACCAGGATGATTTTTATGTAGCGATGGATCAAAAAATATTTGTATATGTTTTAGATAATTTGACTAAAATAAAAAAGAGCAAAGTTAAAATAACAGCCAGCAAACAAGAATTAACGATTGAACATCAATATATGAAAAAGACATTTATTGTTTCTTCATTAAGGTTAGATAAGGTCGTTAGTACGTTATATGGGATCGCTAGAAGCAAGGCAGCTGATTATATTCGTGCTGGTTTTGTAAAAGTTAATCATAAAGAAGTTGAAGAAATAAATTATTTGTGTAATAATAGGGATATAATATCGTTAAGACGTCATGGGAGAGTTAAATTTGTCGATACAAATCGACTTACAAAACAAAATAACCATGTTGTTGAAGGATATTTTTATAAGTAAGGAGTGATACGATGAGTGATTTTAGAAAACAGTTTCGTGGTTATAGCATTGATGATGTTGATCGTCAAGTTGAACAATATCAAAATGAAATAACTAAATTACAAAATCAAATTAGTAGTTTAACGGAACAATTAGAACAAATAAAAGAACAAAACTCATTGTTGCAACATCGTGTCAATATTACTCAAAAGACCAATGAAGAAATTGCACGTTTAGCTTTAAAAGAAGCTAGTGAATTAATTGATAAAGCTAAACGAAACGCTAATATGATCTTAAAAGAATCATTAGATTATGTTCGTAACTTATCAAATGAAATGTGTGATTTCAAAGATCAGGCAATTAGATTTAGAGCTTCGGTGCAAAAGATGTCACAAGATATATTAGACTCGATTGATAATTCGGAAGTTTTTAATTTAATTAACGAAGATGAAGAAAGTGAAAAATACGATGAAGGAGACAGTTTATAATAAGATGTTTCAAGAGAGCTAATGGCTGGTGTGAATTAGCAACTATTATTATAATGAATCACTCTGGAGTAGCGCCTTGAAATTAGTAGAGGTAGCCGTTAATCGCGTTAAGATTACAAGTGCATGTTGAAAAACATGAATTAAGGTGGTACCGCGGTTTATTCGTCCTTTTTAAAGGACTTTTTTTATTATTTAAAATTTTGGAGGAAGAATGATGAATTATAAGGACACTTTATTGATGCCAAAAACTAAGTTCGAAATGAGGGGGAATCTTCCTAAAAAAGAACCTAAGTATGTTGAACGCTGGCAAGAAGCAAATATGTATGAACAAGTAATTGAACAAAATAAGGGACATGATGAATTTGTTTTCCATGATGGTCCGCCATACGCTAATGGTAATATGCACATGGGACATATGTTAAACAAAGTTATCAAAGACGTTATTTGTCGTTACAAAAATATGCAAGGATTCTATACACCATATATTCCTGGTTGGGATACTCATGGTTTACCAATTGAAAATGCAATTCAAAAATTAGGAGTTAACCGTAAAGAAATGTCAACTGCTGATTTTAGAGAAAAATGCAAAGAATATGCTTATGAACAAGTAGCTAAACAAAAAGAACAGTTAATCAGAATGGGGACTTTTGCTGATTATAAACATCCATATTTAACTTTAACACCTGATTTTGAAGCTAATCAAATTGATGTTTTTGCAAAAATGGCTATGGATGGATTAATTTTCAAAGGATTAAAACCAGTTTACTGGTCACCATCAAGTGAATCAGCTTTAGCTGAAGCCGAAATTGAATACCATGATATCAAAAGCCCAGCTATTTATGTAAAATTTGCGGTTAAAGATGGTAAAGGTATCTTAGATAACGATACTTCATTTGTTATCTGGACAACTACACCTTGGACAATTCCTGCTAACCTGGCAATCTGTTTAAATGAAAACTTTACTTATGCTTTGGTTGATACACCAAAAGGTAAATTGATCGTTTTAGATGAACTAGTGGCTTCATTGATGGAAAAATTTGAAATTAGTGAGTATGAAGTAATCAATCGCTATAAAGGTAGTGAATTAGAAATGATTACTTGCAGCCATCCATTATATGATCGGGAGTCATTAGTAATTTTAGGTGATCACGTTACTACTGATGCTGGTACAGGATGTGTTCATACTGCACCTGGATTTGGGGCTGACGACTTCTTTATCGGTCAAAAATATGGTTTACCAGCATATTGTAATGTTGATGAACATGGATGCATGATGAAAGACTGTGGTGAATGGTTAGAAGGACAATATGTTGATGATGCCAATAAAACAGTTACTTTAAAACTTGATGAACTAGGTGTGTTATTAAAACTAGAATTCATTAAGCATAGTTATCCTCATGATTGGCGAACTAAAAAACCAATTATCTTTAGAGCAACTGACCAATGGTTCTGTTCATTAGATAAAATTAGAGATAAATTATTAAATGAAATTGACAATGTTAACTGGTTAAATGAATGGGGTCACATTCGTATTTACAATATGATCAAAGAACGTGGTGACTGGTGTATTTCTCGGCAAAGATCTTGGGGAGTACCAATTCCAATCATCTATTGTGAAGATGGAACACCAATCATGGAAGAAGAAGTATTTAAACACATTTCTGATTTATTTAGAAAATATGGTTCTAACGTCTGGTTTGAACGTGATGAAAAAGATCTATTACCTGAAGGTTATACTAATGAACATTCACCTAACGGTATTTTCAAAAAAGAAAAAGATATCATGGATGTTTGGTTTGACTCAGGATCAAGTCATACTGGATGTATGATTGAACGTGGTTATCGTTATCCAGTTGATCTATATTTTGAAGGTAGTGACCAATATCGTGGCTGGTTCAACTCTTCATTGATCGTTGGAACAGCGGCTCATGGTTGTGCTCCTTATAAAACAGTATTATCACATGGTTTTGTTTTAGATGGTAAAGGAAATAAAATGTCTAAATCATTAGGTAATACCGTTGATCCAATTAAATTAGTTAATCAATATGGTGCTGATATTGTTAGACTTTGGGCAACTTCAGTAGCATACCAGCAAGATGTTAGAATTAGTGATGAAATCATGAAACAAATTTCTGAAAACTATCGTAAAATCAGAAATACAATGCGTTTTGTTTTAGGAAACTTAAATGATTTTAAAGAAACTGATTTAGTTGCTGTTGATAAATTGGCAGCAGTTGATCAATATATGTTAGCTAAATTAAATGACTTAATTGATGGTTATCATGAAGCTTATGCCAACTATGATTTTGCCGAAGCTAATCAATTGATCTTAAATTACTTTACTAATTTATTAAGCTCTTTCTATATGGATTTCACTAAAGATATCTTATATATCGAAAAAGCTGACAGTTTAAGAAGACGTCAAGTGCAAACAGTTTTATACTATCATGCTAAAATCATGATGAAATTAATTTCTCCAGTACTAGTATTTACTGCTGAAGAATTACATGATCATTTCGATTGTGATGAAAATAAAGCTGATTCAATCTTCTTAGAACCAGCAATTGTAAAAGTTGATGTTGCTAATAGTGAAAGCATTAAAGAATATTTTGATCGTTTCTTAGAATTACGTAAAGATGTCTTAAAATCATTAGAACAATTACGTAATGATAAAGTAATTAAATCAAATATGGAAGCTAAAGTTACTATCTCTTTAAAAGATGAATATAAAGATATGGATAAATTAGCTGATGATTTAAAACAATTATTCATTGTCGCTAAAGTTGTTTTAGTTGATGATAATAGTTTAGAAGAATATGACAGTGCTTATATTAAAGCGGAAAAATTCGTTGGTCATCAATGTCCACGCTGCTGGAACTATTTTGAAGAAGATGAAATGGAAGGCGAATTATGTCATCGCTGCCATGAGGTAGTAAATCAATAAACGAAGGTAAAAACCTTCGTTTTTTCATTATAAAAACAATAGCATATTTATTTTTATCAGTTATAATAAAAAGATGAAGGATAAAGGACGATAAAATGAAAGTAGCAATTTTAGATGATGATAAAAACGCAATTGAAACAATCTACCAGTTAGTTTTAAAATATTCAAATATCTCCGGTCTTGATATTGATAAATACCAGGATGCTAATTATTTTTTAGCTGGTGATAAAA
>NZ_JAGHEW010000365.1 GCF_017889095.1 Thomasclavelia sp.
AACAATTAGTTAAAGAAACCAATATTTTTGATGTTTACGAAGGTGAACATATTGATGCTAATAAAAAATCTGTTGCTATCAACTTAGTTTTCCAAGATCCTAAAGGAACGCTTGATGAAGCTACTGTTAATAAAGCAATGGACAATATCTTAGTAGCTGTTAAAAAAGACTTCAATGCAACTTTAAGAGCTTAAAAGAGAATGCCTGGCATTCTCTTTTATCTTATCTTTTTAATTTCATTTTCATGACAAATTAATTCAATCTTACCTTGATCAATCAAATAACTTTCACCATAAATAGTTTCCTTGCCATCAATTAAAATATAACTGCCATCAACTAAAGTAATAAAAGGATGCTTATAACTATCCTGGTAAGTAATTTCTTCATATAAACGCATTCCATCTAAATAGCGATCTTTAACCATTTGATAATGAGGTAAAATATTTGTTTTTGTTAAAGCCAAACCACTAATCCATCTTTTAAAATCAGGATCAATTGCTTCACCAGCTTCTTCAGGCTGACAGTATACAACATCAGCACTATTCATACTTCCAGCACTGATTCCAATAACAATGCCTTTAAAATCCCTTATTTTTTCTTTTAAATCAATCTCGTTAAAATAACGATTTTGCGTTGGTACATGACCACCACCTAATATAATTACATCATAACGATCAAGTTCATCTATACTATATCTTCGATCAATTAAATCAAAGCATTGAATTGAAAACCCTTCTTTTAAAAACACATTTCTAAAAAAATCACACATATCATCATTTAAATCATATTCATCAGGACTAGCGGCAATAATACAACAACGACTATTATCCTGCCAATACTTTCTTAAATTATCAACAAAACCATTTTTCTTATCCAATCCATCAACTTCTCTACTTCCATCTAATGGTCCGGTTGGACTACTTGTTAAAAAGACAACCATTATATCACCACCTTTATTTAATCTTAAACGCTTTAACAAATCATTGCAAATAAAATTATAGACAAATATTTGTGATTATATTAAAATAAATATATGATAAAAATGTAAAAAAGGGATTGACAGCAATGCAAAAGACGCTCACACTAGAACAAACAAACAGCTAAAAATACTCTTTTTACTATGCGATCAAATCAAGAAAACAAAGGCATTACTATGTTCAAATAATGAATATAGTAATGCCTTTTAATTTTGTCTAAAAGAAAGGAGCTAAAATAAATGAAGAAAAAAAGATGCTTAAGCTATTTTATCGTACTAGTAGTAGCACTAACAATGATACCGAAGCCAGTATCAGCGGAGGGGGAAATAACACAAGAATTTGATTTAAGCAAAAAAGATGCTGTAATTGAATCTGCAGGAACATACAGTATTAGTGGAACAACTACAGAAAAAACTATTACTGTAAATGTAGACAGTGGAGAAGTTTATATAATCTTAAATGGTGTCAATATTGATGTGTCAAGAACAAGTGATGCATGTGCATTTAAGATAGCAGATGACAGTAAAGCCAATGTTACTGTAAAACTTGAAGAAGGTACAACAAATATTTTAAAAAGCGGTACTAATTGTGCAGGGTTGCAAAAAAATGGAAATAAACCAGATATTGGAAAACTAACAATCACCGGAGCCGGTGAACTAATTGCAACTGGAGGAGATGGTGGAGCCGGGATTGGCGGAGGAAATGCAGCAGATGGATATGATATAACGATTACAGGCGGAAGCGTAAAGGCAACTGGAGGAACTCCTCTTGGTGCTGATATAGGTGATATCCCTACTGATGATGGAAATAATAATGTGTATCTTGCTAAACTTGAAAATCAAAGCGGTATTAATGAAGTAAGTGTAGATGGAAAGGCATACACAAGACAGGAAAATCATCCTGATGATTCAGCATTTTATCTTTATCTGACTAAAGAGGAACATTCTGTAGTATCAGGCACAAACTGTTATGGAGTAACTTGGGACGATTCAAGCAACACTTTTGAATTTGTTCCAACAGGAAAAAAAGCATTGACTCCTGCTTTTAATACAAGTAAGAACGCCAGTTCAATAACATTAACTTTAACAAACTATGACCCTTATTTCGGAAATATAATGTATAAGTTGGATGACGGAGAATGGACAACAAGTTCTAATAACAGTACCATTATTACTTTTTCTAATTTAAAAGCAAACAGTTCTTACACTATTAAAGTTTATTATGCAGGAATTGATGACTATAATGGCTATGCTAAATCTGATATTGCACAAGCTAACGAAACTACAAGTTCTGCCAGCTATACAATTTCTATCCCATCATCAGCTACAGTAGGAAACAAGGAAGAAATAAAAGCTACAGCTTTAGATCTAGGTGGTACTAGTGAAGTATGGGATGAAACTGAACTTAGAGATGGGTTAAATGGAAATGCTAAAGAAGTACAGTTAGCAATAAATATTGAAAGAGATGAATGGTTAAAAGCTAAAGCAGGGGAATATATTGGAAGTATTACTTTTACGGCAAGTCTACAAAATGAGGAATGATAAAATGAAACTAAAAAGGATTCTGTTTGTATTA
>NZ_JAGHEW010000366.1 GCF_017889095.1 Thomasclavelia sp.
CTTTTGTATTTTTTATTTAAAATTAGCTGAAACTTTGTCATTGGTTGATGTTTTAATTATATTATTTTTGATGGTGGAAGTTTTAAACTCTAATACTCTTGCAACTAGTGAAAAGTTCAGAGAAATAATGATATATTTAAATAAGATAAGATTTAATTGTAATATTAATGAATTAAATTATTCTAACATGATATCCAATAAAAATAGAAAGTAAGTACAAATTATTTAATAATTTGGATTTGAATAAGTAATGTAAATAGATGTAAACTAAAGTTATCTTTAAAATGCTTTTTTATGAAATTAGAAAATTGTTTTATTATATTACTTGCAAAAAGATAATTATAGGTTTATACTAAAACCATACCCCCCTAGGAGGGGTTAAGGAGGAATTATGAAACAGAAATATAGTGTTAAAGGGATGACTTGTTCAGCATGTGAAAATCATGTTTATAATAGTGTTGCCAAGTTACCAGGTGTTAACAAGGTTGAAGTTAGTTTACTGACAAATTCAATGACTGTTGATTTTGATGAAACTTTAGTTAATGATGCTATGATCATTAAGGCGGTTAGTGATGGTGGTTATCAGGCTAGTAATTTTGATGATACGTTAATTGATAATGATGATTTAAGTGATTTAAAACAAAGATTGATTTATTGTTTTATTGCACTTGCTTTATTAATGTATGTTTCAATGTCATCAATGTTTAATTATCCGATTTTTTCAGTTATTAGAGAAAATCCTTATGTTAATATTGGATTACAAATTATCTTTTTAATTCCGATTTTAATAATTAAAAGAAATTATTTTATTAATGGATTCAAAAATTTAATTCATTTTGATCCTACGATGGATTCTTTGATTGCTTTAGGAGCCGGAGCTTCAGTTATATACAGCATTTATTCGATTGGATTAACTGTTACGGGAAATTTGGAATTAATGCATTTGGTTCATAATGTTTACTTTGAATCGGCGGGAATGATCGTTACTTTAATTAGTTTTGGTAAATATTTAGAAGCTAAATCAAAGAAGAAAACAACCGATGCAATTAGTAAATTATTGGAATTAGCACCTAATGTTGCTTGTCGAATCGTTGATGGTAAAGAAGAAATTGTCAAAATATCTGAGTTGAAAATTGATGATCAGGTAATTGTTAAAGCTAATGAAACAGTACCGGTTGATGGAAAGATCATTCAAGGATTTAGTTCGGTTGATGAATCAATGATCACGGGTGAAAGTTTACCGGTTGAAAAAGAAGTTGATAGTTTAGTAATTGGTGGAACTAATAATCTACAAGGAACATTTATTTATCAGGTTACTAAGACAGTAGAAGATAGTACTTTAGCTAAAATCATTGAATTAGTTGAAGAAGCTTCTAGTTCTAAAGCACCGATGACAAGAACGATTGATAAAGTCGTTAAGTATTTTGTACCAACGGTTATTTTAATTTCTTTGATTACATTAATAACCTGGTTATCACTTGGTCAAAGTTTGAATTTTGCGATTACTAGTGCCATTGCTGTATTAGTTATTTCTTGTCCTTGTGCTCTAGGATTAGCAACGCCAGTTGCTATCATGGTTGCTACGGGAGTAGGGGCAAGTAATGGGATTTTGATCAAAAGTGCTGAAGTTTTAGAAAATGAAAATAATATTGATGTTGTTGTTTTTGATAAAACCGGAACGCTTACTAAAGGTAAAGCCCAAGTTAGTGATATTTATAGTCATAGTTTAAAAAGTGAAGAAGTCATTAAAATTGTTGCTTCATTAGAAAAAGGTTCTAGTCATGTTTTAGCTAATGCTTTTATTGAAAAAGCTGATGAAATGAACATTTCATTAGTAGAAGCCTCTGATTTTAAATCATTAAGCGGTTTAGGCATTGAAGGAATCATTGATGATCAAAAATATTTAGTTGGAAATCTTAGAATGATGAAACAGGCTAAACTCGATTTTAAAGATTATCAAAAACAGGCTGATCTTTATTTAAAGCAAGGAAAAACATTAGTTTTTTTAGCAACGGAAAATGAAGTTGTTGGATTAGTTAGTATTTTTGATGATATTAAAGAAACTAGTAGGCAAGCTATTGCTAAATTAAAACAAATGAACATTAAAACCGTTATGCTTACTGGAGATTTAAAAGCAACTGCACAGGCAATTAATCAAAAGTTAGGTTTAGATGAAGTTATTGCAGAAGTTTTACCACAAGATAAAGAAAATGTCGTGAAAAAATTGCAAGATGAAGGAAATCATGTTTTAATGGTAGGTGATGGAATCAACGATGCTCCAGCTTTAGTTCGTAGTGATGTTGGAGTGGCAATTGGTAAAGGTAATGATATTGCCATTGATGCGGCTGATGTTATTTTAATGAAAGATGATATGCGGGATATTGTTACATCATTAGAATTATCAAAACGGACGATCAATAATATCAAAGAAAATTTATTTTGGGCATTTATTTATAATATAATTGGAATTCCAATTGCAGCAGGGGTATTTTATTTAACTTTTGGAATTCGTTTAGATGCGATGTTTGGTTCTTTATGTATGTCGCTTTCATCAGTTTGTGTTGTAAGTAATGCACTTAGATTAAAAAGATTTAAACCATATTATGTAAAGGAGAACAAGAAAATGAAAAA
>NZ_JAGHEW010000367.1 GCF_017889095.1 Thomasclavelia sp.
ATATCTTGGTAAATTTCAGCTACTTGTTTACCAAGATTTCTTGATCCTGAATGAACAACCAGATATTTATCTTGATTAGCAGCTTGATTAATTTCAATAAAATGATTTCCACCACCTAAACTTCCCAAAGACTTCTTAATATGCTCAAGATTTTTTATTTGTTTGATACATCTTAAATTATTCAAGAAACTATAATTTATCTTTGAATCAATTTGGGGATTTATTTCAAATCCAGATGGAATATTATCATTAATAAATTCATCAATTTTTTTAATCTCAACATTCAATTCATTAGGTATTTTAATAATTAACATCCCACATGAAATATCAACTCCAACTAAAGATGGTGATACTTTGTTTTGTAAAGTTATTGTTGTTCCAATTGTTGCACCCTTACCAGCATGACAATCAGGCATAATTGCAATATTTAAACCTTCTAACCATTTTTGATTACACAAATCCATTATTTGTGTAATACATTCTTCCTCAATAACTGTTGCAAATACTTTTGCACTATTATATTTTCCATCTATTTCAAACATAATACCACCTACCTTTTATACTATTCTTTATTATCTTACCTAAATTTTCAAATCTTGTCTATTTTAGTTTTTATACCATTCTAAAACAAGATGATTAGATTTATAGAAAGATTATAATAAAATAATTTTTAAATTTTCATTTAAATAAAAAAGTAGTAAAATAAAATATGATTTAAAAGAATATTATATAAGTAAATTAAAGCGATTGGAAAATCGAAAAATGTTTAAAGGGGAAAAGTCAATGGAAAAATCAAAAGTTTATTATTGTGATATGCATACTGGAAGAATGAATTTACCTGAAAAATTAAAATATCTGATGAAACAAGTTGGTTTTGAAAATATTGATTTTGAGGATAAATACGCTGCAGTAAAAATTCACTTTGGGGAACCTGGAAATCTTGCTTATTTAAGACCCAACTGGGCTAAAGTTATTTGCGATTATGTTAAAGAATTAGGTGGTAAAGCTTTTTTAACCGATTGTAATACTCTATATGTTGGCGGTAGAAAGAATGCTTTAGATCACTTGGATAGTGCTTATACAAATGGTTATAATCCTTTCCAAACTGGTGTTCATACTATTATTGCTGATGGATTAAAAGGAACTGATGAAGCTTTAGTTCCAATTAATGGTGAATACGTAAAAGAAGCTAAAATTGGTCAAGCAATTATGGATGCTGATATTATTATTTCTTTAAATCATTTTAAAGGTCACGAATTAACCGGATTTGGTGGTGCTTTAAAAAACATTGGTATGGGCTGTGGTTCTCGAGCTGGAAAAATGGAAATGCATAGTGCGGGTAAACCTATCGTTGAAGAAGATTTATGTATTGGATGTGGTCAATGTATTAAAATTTGTGCTCATGATGCACCAAAAATTACTAATCGTAAAGCTAAGATCAATCATGATAAATGTGTTGGCTGTGGTAGATGTATTGGGGTATGTCCTAAAGATGCTATTAAAGCCAGTATGGATGAAGCTAATGATATTTTAAATTATAAGATTGCTGAATACACTAAAGCTGTTGTTGACGGTAGACCATGTTTCCATATTTCACTTGTTATTGACGTATCACCTTATTGTGATTGTCACTCTGAAAATGATATTGCCATCGTTCCTGATGTTGGCATGTTTGCTTCATTTGATCCTGTTGCATTAGACCAAGCTTGCGCGGATGCTGTTAATCAACAACCAGCAATCAAAAACAGTTTACTTGATAAACACGGTCATCATCACCATGATCATTTTACTGATGTTTCTCCTGAAACAAACTGGAAATCATGCTTAGAACATGCTGAAAAAATTGGTTTAGGAACACGTGAATATGAATTAATTGAAATTAAATAAACTTAATTAAGTGATAATCATACTGCTGATTATCACTTTTTATATAACAAAACTAAAAAATATCTATAGTTCTAAAAAACATATTTAACTTCACAAAGAATTTTCTTACAAAATATTTCATCTACCACATCACCTTCCTTTTAGTTATCCTTTGCTTTTTGAAAAAAAGCTACATAGTTGATGATAATAAAAACAAGTAGACTTTTTTAAGAAATAATTAAAATAAATTTAGATATAAATAAGCAAAAATTAATCATAAACAAAAAAAGCATGCATCTAGCAAAAATTATATACTAGTGCATGTTTTTTCTTTTTAATTTTTTTCAATTTTGCAGATATGCTGTTTTGTTTTGGGATTATATGTGATACCTACGATCAACAAATTATCTTGATATTTTTCCAGTGATTTTGGATATTTCTTTTCTTTAATTTGGGTTAAAGCTGTTTCAACTGTTTCATTCCATTTGAGTTCTACAATCATCGCGGGTTTATCATGATATGGAATAAAAACGATATCTGCAAATCCTTTTCCACTTGGCATTTCTCTTATAACTGTATAATGATTTCTAGCATATATATAAGCAATAGATAATGTATATGATAAAGCATTTTCGTTGTTATAAGTTAGAATAGACGTATCTAAATGAGCCTCTTCAATGTATTTAGCGACCATTTCTTCATCCTGATTCCACGTTGCTTCCAATAATTTTTGGCTGTTCAATAATGCTTTAGTTGTTTCTTTCCAGTCAGAGTTTCTAATGGAATTGACAAAAGAATCAACGACTTCTTTATTGGGAATGTAGCAGACCTGATTTGTTGAATCATATCCCAAATATCCAAGATGTATCAGCAATGTCAATACATCATCTTCTGACTTTAAAGTTGTCATGTCATTTTGGAATGATGATGTTTGCACAGGAACAGTTTCCCCAGCCAATAATTTAACGATATCATCTTTAAGGCCATCAAAATTCATATCAATATAAATTTGCAACGCTTCATAAGTTTCAGTAGATGTCCAATAATTACC
>NZ_JAGHEW010000003.1 GCF_017889095.1 Thomasclavelia sp.
AAGCGTTCCAGTTCCATCGTTATTACGATCAACATGAATAAAACCATAACGTTTTTTCATTTCGCCAGTTCCAGCTGAAACGATATCAATAGGTCCCCAATATAAATATCCCATTACTTCAACACCGTCTAAAATTGCTTCATAAACATATTTTAAATGATCTTCGATATATTCAATTCTATCGATATCATTAATTTCGTTATTTTCATCTAAACTTTCATCTAATCCAATTCCGTTTTCAACAATAAATAATGGTAAATGATAACGATCATATAAAACATTTAAAACATAACGAATTCCTTTAGGATCAATTGGCCAGCACCATGGTTTTGGTGAACAGCCTGTTAAATATGGATTATCTCTTCCCATTAAACCACCAGTATTATTTTCTAAGCCAACTTCTTTATCATAAGTAGTCGAACGATAATAACTAAATGAGAAAAATTCAACTGGATAATCTTTAATTAATTGAATTTCCTGATCATCCATTTTTGGAGTACAGTCATGTTCGTGCCAAATTCTTTTTACATAACCAGGAATAATTCCTAAACAAAAAGCGTCACCGAAATAAAAATTAGCATTTCTAACTGCTTCATAAGCACCGAATACATTATCAGGATCACAGTTATATGGATAAGTAGCAACTGATGAACTTGTCAGCATGCAGCCTACCTGAGCTTGAGGATCAATTTCATGGCATAGTTTAACTGTCCAGGCATTAGCAACGCAAATATTATAATAACCTTGCCATTTTTCTTTTTCGGTAATTGAACCAATTGGATCATTTTTATCGCTTGGATCTAAACTTAATAAACCGCCAGCTACTAAAGGATTACGCATTAAATTATTTACTTCATTAAATGTTAACCAGTATTTTACTTTACCTTGATAACGTTTAAATACTGTTGTGACATAGCGATTCCAAAATTCGATTAATTGATGATTGCTCCAGCCACCGTATTCTGTAAGTAGATGTAATGGTGTTTCATAGTGACTTAATGTAATTACTGGTTCCATTTTTAATTCTATCATTTTATCAATCAAACGATCATAAAACTCTAAACCAGCTTCGTTAGGTTCCAATTCATCACCGTTAGGAAAAATTCTTCCCCAGGCAATTGAAGTTCTAAAACAATTAAATCCCATTCCTGCCATTAATTCTAAATCTTCTTCATAACGATGATAAAAATCAATTGCTTCGTGTGATAAATATACTTTATTTTTATCTAAAGCCATTTCCCATTTTTTAGTTTCTTCATTCCATTTTAATCCTACCTCTTTAGTGCCAATACCAACCATGATATCAGTAACATTAGGTTCTTTACCGTCTTCTAACCAGGCTCCTTCACATTGATTAGCAGCGACAGCACCACCCCATAAAAAATCTTTTGAAAATTCTTTCATTTCCAATTTCCTCCTTGTATTTAGTTATTATTTTATCAAAAACTAAAAAATGTTTTTACTTTTTTCAAAAGTTGCTTACTTGTTTCACATTATGAAACAAAAAATCATGGCGAGCCATGATTTTAAATATGTTTAATTACAAAATAATTCTTTTTACCACGACGAACAACTGTTGCTTCATTACCAAAGGCATTAGCTTTACTTACAGTAAAATCAACATCTTTGATTCTTTCACCGTTGATCAACACTGATCCTCCATTAACAAATTCGCGGGCTTCTCTTTTACTTTTAGCAGCTTTACAAGTGATTAAAGCATCTAAAATATTCAGATCTTCACTGATTTCAACACTTGGTACACCAGCAAAACATTCTTTAACTTGTTTTAAAGTTAGTGACTGGATTTGTCCTGAAAATAACATTTTAGAAATATTAACGGCTTCTTCATAAGCTTCTTTACCATGTAAGAAAGTAATTACTTCTCTAGCTAAAGCTTTGTGGGCTTCTCTTAAATGAGGCTGTGTTTTATTCTTTTCTTCTAATTCCATAATTTCTTCAGGAGTTAAGAAAGTTAAGAATTTTAAATAATCAATTACTTTATCATCTTCAGAATTAATAAAGAACTGATACATTTCATACGGTGATGTTTTTTCACGATCTAACCAAATAGCTTTACCATTAGTTTTACCAAATTTAGTACCATCACTTTTAGTTAATAATGGCATAGTAAATCCGTATGCCTCTTTTCCATCTTTTTTTCTAATCAATTCAATTCCAGCCGTAATATTACCCCATTGATCTTGTCCAGCTACTTGCATAACACAGTTTTTATTGTTGTAAAGCCATTCAAAATCTAATGCCTGCATAATCATATAAGAAAATTCAGTATAAGTAATCCCGGCATCCAAACGACGTTTTACAATATCTTTATTTAACATATAGTTTACGTTAAAGAATTTTCCATAATCTCTTAAAAAGTCAATAAAGTTAATATCTTTAGACCAGTCATAGTTATTAACAACTTCAAACCCAAAAATATCTTGAGCTTGTTTTTTCAAACAGTTAAAGTTATGTTCAACTGTTTCTTTAGTAATCATTGGTCTTTCAGTGTCTGGTTTAGGATCACCAATTAACCCTGTTGCCCCACCAACTAATAAAATTGGATTATGCCCTGCTTCTTTTAAACGTTTAGAAATCAAAAATGAAGAAAAGTGACCAATATGTAAACTATCACCAGTTGGATCAGTTCCAATATAAAAAGTCATTCCCCCATTATTTAGCTTTTCTTCTAAATCAGGTGAACTAACATCTTTAATCAATCCACGCCAAACTAATTCATCATAAATTTTCATCTGCTATCCTCCAAATAATAATTAAATAAAAAAAGAGATTTCATCCTAAAGGACGAAATCTCGCGGTACCACCTTTATTCATACAAATAATAATGTATGCTCTCAACATTAATAACGGAATTACCCGTCTAGACTTTTCATCTAGAAACTCCAGAGTGTATTCATCAATAGTACATACTTGTTTACACCAGCCACAAGCTCTCTTTGCTGCCTTTATTGACTACTATTTTCCTTCAACGTCGCAATTGAATTATAAGCTAAAATATTTATCAAGTCAACCACAATTCCTAAATATGACTTGCATCTTTTATCAAATAATTTTTTATAAATAGTATAAATATAATGAAAATCTTATCATTTTCTTTTAATAAAAAATTTTAAAATAATAGAATTAGTTGGTATATTAAATTATTACATCAAATGTTAAACCCTAATAAACAAACTGTTTTTACAACTGAAATATTCTAAACTCCAAATAAACTGACGATTTTATTTATTTTAACTGGTTTTTAAAAACTATATTTACTTTTTTCCCAACATCACAATAAACTATAATCAATTTTTGCCTTATCACTATATATATAATTCTTTTCCAGTATCAAAAATACTCATATTTAATTTTCCGTATTTCATATATTTTTCACCGTCATCAATATAAAAAAGATCACCAATTTGTTTATCATAATCAAATCGACTATTACGACCAACTCGAAATATAAAATAATTCATAATACTTTTAATTTTTGATAATTCTATAACTTTTTTTGAATAATCCATATCATTATCTAATAATAATTCCTCATATTTCTGCCATATTTTTCTTCCATCATATACTTGTCCATCTATATCTTTAATAACAGTAGCTAAATAGATAGAAACACAATCTCTAGTATCAAGAATTAAATTCATTTTTTCAGCAACTTTTGTAAATTTTATTGTGGCAACTGAATCTCTAAAAAATTCCTGTAAATTATTATCATTATCTTCATTAGCAGTTTGTTTGATATTATTTAATAGTTTTTCATAATAACTATCAAAACTTTTTGATTCTAAAATCTTTTTACATTCTTCATTTTGTAAAGTAACGTTTTGTTGAACTCTTTCATCATTTTTGTAAATCTTTGATGCATCATCCAAGTTGAAAAAATAAACAATTCCCTCTTTTTTACAAGAGCGATTAATTCTGCCTAACAACTGTTCTTCACTGTCTAGCTTAGAAATATCTTTATAACCAATATCCATATCTATATCAATACCTGCTTCAACTACTTGTGTAGCTATAAGAATTAAATGCGATGATTTTTTTACTTTTTCAATAATTCTTTTACGTTCCAAAATACTGTCCGAACCACTAATAAATAAGACTTCACAACCTAAGTTTGCCTTTTTTAATCTTTGGTAAAATTTATTAGCTGTTTCACGTTTAATGAATTCTATCATTATTTTTTTCTTTTCTAAACTTTGTTGGCATACTTCAATAAATAATCGTTCTTCAATATTATTAACTTTTAATAAATGATAATCTAATTTAACACGATCTTTAAAAAGTTTATTTTGATAATAGATATTTTTATCATTGATCAGATGTACTGAATGCTTATCATTAAAAGCCAGTAATTCTAAATTAGGCAAAGTTGCCGACATAATGATAATTTTTAAATTTAATATGTGAGTATATTGTTTTAGAAAAACAATCATTTCACTCCAAATATTAATTCTATAATTTTGAATTTCATCTAAAACAATAACTGAATTTGCTAGCTGATAAAATCCAAATGAAGATTCTCGATTATTACCGAACATCGTATCAAATAAACTAACATGTGTCGTTAAAATAATAGGATAATTTAAAAATTGACGATCAAGTAATGCCTGCTGATATTTTTCATTTTTGCTATAGAGTATAGATGCTTCCTCATCAATCTTAATCGGTGTAACTGAATTAACAACCGCTACTTTCTTCATTATGTCATTACTTTGAAAACAATTAGTTAAATTTTCAATATTCTGTTCTACCAAAGTATTGAAAGGATAAACATAAATGATTTTATTTAAATTTTTACATTGATTAACTAATTGCAAGCTTAAATTCAAAGCAGTGTTTGATTTTCCGCTTCCTGTAGGTGCTTCAAGATAAAAAATATTTTTATCCAGATTTTTCAACAAATTATTTTCTGTTTCCAAATAAATCTTTGTACGTAGTTTATTTATCCCCTCAAAATCATCAATTTTTTTTGTTCTTATTTTTTTAACAAGAGGATTATTACTATAAGCATCAATAATATCATCAAATTGAAAATCAGCCATTTTCACTTCTTTTCGATTTTTAAATTCACTTGTTGCATAATAATCACAAGCGACAACCAATGAATGTAATAATCTAACATATAAATATAGATTGACACTATTATTAGTAGTCTGATTTTTGAAAAAGCTCTCTGTTTTTCTTCGGTGATCTTTATTTATTGGTTGAATATTGCTTTGTATTGTTAATAATGATTTCAAATTTTTATTAAACCATTTAATTAAATTTTTATCTATTTCATTAGCACTATTAATTTCATTGATAAAATTTTTTTCATAATCGTTAATTTGACTATGATGTCTGGAAATAACAAAAGCATTTAAATAGATAAATGAAAGCATAATTATTCTTATATCTTTAGGCAAATGAATTACTTTTTCCTTATAATATTCAATATAAATATGTGCTGACAATAATGAATGTTTAGATTGGTAATTCCTTTCAGATTCTATATTTTTAAATAAATCATTATTCATTTTATCTAATTGAAATTGAGGATTTATTTTACCAATATCATGAAATACTATTGCATTTATAAATAATTCAAAGAATAAATTTCTATAAAAGTCGTTTTTTATTCCCCATTCATTCATTAGAGAGTCGATAATTTGATCAATTCGCTTTTGCTTAATAATTTTTTTTAAATATTTAACACATAGATTTGTAT
>NZ_JAGHEW010000056.1 GCF_017889095.1 Thomasclavelia sp.
TTAATCATTAGTACCAATACTCATTGTTTCAGGAAGAGTGCTGCCACCATCAATAACAATTTGAGAACCTGTTAAATAACTAGATTCATCACTGCCTAAAAAGGCAAATAATTCACCTACTTCAGTTGGCTTTGCCAGTCTTTGCATTGGAACATTACTGGCAATATCTTTAATTGCCTGTTCCGGATCATTTGGATTAGATTCCACTGCCATTTTTTCAACCATTGGTGTTCTTGCGTAGCCAAGCTGTGAACAATTAACGCGAATATTACGACTTGCATATTCTACTGCTAAACATTTAGTTAGACCAACTAAAGCTGATTTCGTCATTGCATAGGCAGCTTCACCAGCATCAGCTACAATGTCACCAGTAACACTAGAAGCAATGACAATACTACCGCCACCACCTTTTAACATTTCTTTAATTGCCGCTTGACACGTATTCCATACTCCTTTGATATTAACATCAATATGAAAATCGCGCATTTCATCGCTCATCTGTTCAAATGGGGCTAAGCGACAAACTCCAGCATTAGCGCAGGCAATATCTAATTTACCAAATTTTTCCACTGTTAATGCTACCGCTTCTTCCATCACTTGTTTATCAGCAACACTTCCAACATAAGTAATAATTTCACTATGATATTTTGCTTGTAATTTTTCTGCTACCTTTTTGACATCTGGTGAAATATCAACTAGACACATTTTTGCACCATATTTAGCATAAACCGTTGCAATCCCTTCACCTAAACCAGCTCCAGCACCAGTAATAATAGCTACTTTTCCATCTAATTTAGCCATTTTATCGCTCCTTTCTAATTAGTTATATTTTAACTCATTTTATCATTAGTTTCAAACAAGTTAAAAAGGTTGAGTTGCCTCAACCTAATCACTATACATAAATTCAAAGCTAGGATTTCCAATTTTTAAAGCAATACTATCTCTAGTAACCCCTTTGACAAAGAAACTGATTGTCTTGGAATTATTAAACGGAACATAGAAACGAATATTTTCTAATTCTTCTTTTAAAACATTATAATAAACTGTCTTGGAATCTAAAGAAACCTCATTGCTTTCAAGTACGATCATTAAACCCTGACTGCCATAACACATCGTTGGTATCATTTTAACGGAAATTTTATATTTTCCACCAACCATTACTGGCTCACTATATTTTTGTCTAGAATCTTCAACTAATTTAATTTCACTTTCAGTAATGGAATCTACTTTAGTAACCATTACATCATATAAACCACGTGTAAGTTTAAAATCATACGAGATCAAGATTTGGCTATTTATCTGATGTCTTAAAATAGTTTTACCAACAATAATATTATTTTCATAGTTGACCGAGCTTTTATTAGGAATAAATTCTAATAAATAATCAAATTCATCTTCCTGGTTACCTTTTACAGCATTAGCAGTTCTAACGTTACCATGTTTACTTTCAACTTTTATTGATTTTATCATTTATCTATCTCCTTAAAACCGCAAATCTTTATCCCCAGAATTCACTCTATTTTGATTAAAAATATCACGATCATCCTGGCGCTGATAGCCATCATACATACTCTTATAACCGCCGTTATTGTTGAAATTAGAGCGGATTATCGTTTTATTAATAAACACTAAAGCTACTAATAACATATAGATAAATACCATGATCTCATTATCCATTTTAAAAGTATTTATTCCTAGTTCTAATAACAATCCCGCCAGCAGTGCTGTAATGATCGAAGAAACAATGATCAACTTAGCATCATCATCTTTACCAGTTGCAAATAGCATTGAAGCAGAAATGACAAATCCAATGATGGCCGTAAAGACAATACGCATGATTGCATATAATAAATTCATCGCTGGTACATAACGATAAGTAAAGAAAGTTCGTGAATATTTACTGTTGCTAGATTGACTGATTGCATTTGACATTGCTGTTTCTAACTGATCAGCTTGATCAATATCGATAAAAACACCACCAGTTTGATCAGCAATTTCCTGCATTAAAACTGAATCAGCACTACCAAGTCCAACCGTAGAAATCGTGATATTATTATCGCGATAATCTTCTAATAAATTAGAAACAGCACTTGTATTAACACTAGCAATATCACTAGCCTCACCATCTGATAACAATAAAAACTTCGGTGCTTTACCGGCTTCTTTAACATTATCATCCTGATATTCATCTAACAATTTTTCCAAAGCAGCTTTAATATAAGTACCACCATTATTATTGACTTTAAATTCTTCTAAACCATCAGATTTAGGGGCCATTTCACGCTGACATTTTAGTGAATCATTAAAGCTGTAAATAGCATAAGGGAAATCATCATCCTGGTTAGCAATTATTTCTTCAATAGCGTCATATCTTTGATCATCAGGATCATTTCCATTCATTGAACTTGAATTATCAATGATAAATACATAAGAAGTAGGTTCCATATAAACATACTTTTCTTTTGAAAAATTCATTTCATAAATATATTCAAATAAAGTTGCTATAAATAAAGTAAGAACTAATGCAATGATCATAAAAATAAGATTCTTACCAGCACCATTTCTACTATTAGCCTGATTACCATTAAATGAACTATAAGCAAAAACAATCAAACCAGTTACTGCAAAAAAGATTGTAAAAGTAATTCCAACTGCTAGTGGTGACCATAAATCATCTTTAATCAAATTATAAATAAATCCTGAGCAAAAATACCCGGCAATTCCTCCAATGATACTAACAATCAAAGTAGCTATATCAAATGATTTGTTAGCTGGACTAGAATATTTTGTCTCATTAACAGGATTGGTATTTAAATTATTATTAGTATTATTACTACTAAATTCATCAAAATCATTAAAATCCATGACTACTCACCTCGCTTATAATTAACAATATATTGATCTGAATCATAACTTCTAGTAGAAATGATAAAGAATGAATTATCACGATAAAGATCATTAACATTTTTTAATAAATTATCATAATTTTGCACTAAATTATTAATATCCTGATTAGTACTTAAAGAAGCTGGTAATAGCAAATACGAAAAGACATCTTTAATATCTGTAAAATTTCGATTAATGATTCCTAGACTATGTTTGTAAGAAACATCATTTAAAACAGTATGATTTAAGAATAATTTTAAACGCTGTGATAATGATTGATTATTATTAATAATATCATTTACAAACTGTTTATCGATATTGTTTAATATTTCTTTAACTGAAAGATTAACACTAAATGATGGTAAGTTTTGAACATTTAAAACTTCTAGAGTACCACCATATTCACTTAATGTAAGTTCATCTAAGATATTTGCATAAAAATGATTCTTTTTAACAATTTCATTAATTATTTGTTTTAAAACAGAATCATTAGAAATGTTTTTTATAATCTGTTTTAAAATATCCTTTTCTTTATTTAAAACAATAATTTGTTGATGATAATTATATTCATCACTTAAATATCGATCCACATTTTCAAGATTCGAATCAATGACCTTTTTACCACTTAATTTAAAAATATTCTGGTCAATTTTTTCAATTCTTGATGTTAACACCTGAACAATCTGTTTTCCAATTTTACCAGGATCACAATCAATTGATGTCGATGAACTAATAATCTGCTTAATGATTTCTTGATACTGATGATCATCAATGGCAATATTTTCATATAATTGATCAACTAAATTCTTAACGACATTTTCATCTTTCAAGACTTTATTATAAAAGATTTTTTCTGGTGTATTCTTTTTAAACAGTGAAAATCCTTTTTTCTTCGGTGCTTCAGGTGCCTGATAATTTAATGGGACGTATTGATAACTATTACGTTCATTTACAACTAACATATCCCCAAACAATTTATCTAAAACCTGGTTAACATTTACTTCAAATGTTTCACTATCGATAAAACGGCTATCGATTTGTTTACCATAAATTTCCCGTAATAAACGACAAGTGATAAACTCAGAAATTCTTAAATAGTGTAAATACAAAGATGTCCAACAATAACCCTCATTATCAGTTTGTTTCATGTTGTAATCATCTCTAATTAGATTTAAAGCAATTAACTGGGCCTGTCTAGTTAAATTAGTATCGACAAATGGTATTTCAATATGAAAAATATTCTTCCATATTTCTTTACCCGCTTCAACAAATTTAAAAGCATTTTGATAATTATGATTCATCTGATTTTGATTAAACAATCCATATAAAGCTTTTTTAGATAAATTTAATCCTAAATACTCTAATTCTTTAAAACCCTCTTTTAAATTATCAACGATCGTTATACTGTTTTGATCATAAAAAACATCATTCATCAAAGTAATAAAAGCAATTCGAATATCATTATAACTTTTTCCTTGATTTGCGATTTCCATGATTGCATTTTTGATTTCATTAACAATTTCATCTTTTAAGATCGCCTGATTAATGACAATTTCTTTTAAGCTAGGTGCATTACTAAAAGAAGTGGTAAATGCATCTTTTAAAGATGCATTTACCTGCTGATAGCTTTCATCACCTAAATATATGACAATCACTACTGGAGTATTTACATAACCAGAATATTCTAGACTATATAATTCATTACAAAAAGCATTAATATCCTTTTTAATAATTTCTTTGTTTTCATTAAATTCTAAATTATTCATCATAGAACTCCTAATTTATTCCATACTAGTTAATAATAACTGATAGAATCGTTGTAAGTCTTTAGCTGGATTAGCTTCTTCTAATTCTAAATCAGTAATGTTGTAATTATCACCAACACCTTGCATATAAGCTTCGTCATTGATATCTTCCCAGTTAAATGGATCACCTAAGCATTCATCACCTAAAATATCTTTGATGTGATCAACATAAGCACTGAAATCAACTTCGTCACCATTTTCAATCAATTTGATTGTTTGTCCTTTCATTGCTTCCAGACGATTAGTTTCTAATTGACCAAATTTTCTAAAGACATTATATAAATAATATTTACGATCAAATGTTTTAGCCGTAACTAAATTAACAGTTACTGGTTCTTTGCCATTCATATAATTCCATACATTGGTATTTCCAGCTGTTTTTTGTTTAACAAAACCAGTTCTTAAACAGAAAGCAAATGTTTCAACATTATCGATAAATTGTTTATTTTGATCAAGGCTAGTTTTGATTTCATTGATCCATTCCTGAATCTTGGCAAACTTAGCATTATTCTTTTCAATTACATCCATATATTTGATTGATTTACGGATCCATTTATACATATCAGCAACGGGAACTGGTAAATCCTGATATTTAAAGCTTTCGTTTTCTGTTACGTCATTGTTTAGATCACGAATTCTTAAATCAATATCGGTATCACCAGTGCTAACTAAAACTGTATTGATCAAATATCCATTTGCTTTCATAAAATCAACTAAATCAAACGGACGATTTCTTTTAATCTGTTTAGTTAATACCTGTTTAAATTCATCTTCATCCGGTTCTTGAACGATATCTAATAATTCAATGACCCCTTTGTTAGTTGTTTCATCGATATATGATTTAATTGAATGTAACTTGTCAATCCCCTCATCAACTTCAGCTTTAACTTTCATTAACAGCTTATAATCAACGTTATTTTTTATAGTTTCCGGTACTTCATGACGAGCGGAA
>NZ_JAGHEW010000057.1 GCF_017889095.1 Thomasclavelia sp.
AAGGAAATTCTTGTTCATTACAATAATCAATAATATCTTGAGAAACATCAAAAATATACTTACCAGTATTAATAATCAATCCCACGATATGATATTTAACTAAACTCTTAATAAAATCAAATAAAGCTTCATGACTTTGAAACCCTAAACCTGTCGTTACTGCTAGCTCCTTACCCCATAATTGTTGAATAATCGTTGTATCTTCGATCATGTGTACCCAGCTAATGGCATTACCGCAGCCTTCTTTACCAGCAATCAGTTTTAAATGATATAAATCCTGAGTTTGAACTAATGCATCTTCAATCGTAAAGCCCATATTATCACCTCAAATCCATTGTGCATGATGCACAAAATATTTAGTTTTTTTCATATCTTTTGTCCCTACTAATCCACTAAAAATATTATATAATATCATTGTACTAAAAATAAAACATTTAATCATTTAAAAACACTTAAACATTACTATTACATTTAGGAGGGAACACTTATGAACTTATCTTATCAATATTATTTTTTAGCAAAAAATCATGAAACTTATCCAGCATGGGTACAAAGTGAAGGATATTTTAACTGTGATCACTTCTCAAAAATCTTTCACTTTATTAAAAGCAAATTTTAATCACTTACTATACGGGAACTATATTAATTTGACAAGCATTTAAAATGCTTGTCACTTTTTTATATTCTACATTTTTTTCTTATTAATTAACATTTCCACTAATTCATCATTAGATTTAGTTTTTTCAAACATGTATAATAATGAATCCGTTGCCTGTTCTGGTCTTAAATCACTAAAACCTTTACGAATGATTCGCATTGCCTGCTGTTCTTTATCACTCAACAATAAATCTTCACGTCTAGTTCCTGATTTTAAGATATCAATAGCCGGAAAAATCCGACGTTCTTGTAACTGGCGATTTAGCACCACTTCCATATTTCCGGTTCCTTTAAATTCTTCATAAACAACATCATCCATTTTACTTCCGGTATCCACCAAAGCAGTCGCTAAAATTGTCAAACTGCCACTTTCACGCGTATTCCGAGCTGCTCCAAAAAAACGTTTTGGCATATATAAAGAAGCTGGATCTAAACCGCCTGATAAAGTTCTACCTGATGGTGTCACTGTTAAGTTATAAGCACGAACTAAACGCGTAATACTATCTAATAAGATCATAACGTCTTGTCCCTGTTCAACTAAACGTTTTGCTCTTTCAATCGTCATTTCAGAAACCTTTTTATGACGTTCTGACATTTCATCAAAAGTTGAATAAATAACTTCAACATTTTCACCTTGAATCGCTTCTTTAATATCCGTTACCTCTTCAGGACGTTCATCAATTAATAAAATCAATAAATGCATATCCGGATAACTTTGATGTACCGATAAAGCAATATGCTTCAATAAAGTTGTTTTACCAGCTTTAGGTGGTGAAACAATGATCCCTCTTTGACCCTTACCAATTGGCGATAATAAATCAATGATTCGCATTGAAAGACTATTATCAGCTAAATCTAATTTAATTCTTTGATTAGGAAAAATTGGTGTTAATCTTTCAAAACTTTGTCTTTTTCTTGCTTCACTTGGATCCAAACCATTAATTTGAGTCGTATACATTAATGCTTTATATTTTTCAGTTGCTTTAGGCTGTCTAATATAACCGGTAATAAAATCACCAGTTTTTAAATTAAAACGATGAATTTGTGTCTGGGAAACGTAAACATCCTCACGACTAGCTAAATAATTTGAATTTCTAATAAACCCATAACCATCAGCCATTATTTCCAAAATCCCAGTAACAATTTCTCCATTGCTTACCGAACTTTCAATTTCTTCTCGTTTTTCTTTAGGTGTTCGTTCATCTAAAAAAATACTGTCACTTGCCTTCATTTAAATTTCCTTTCCTGTTTATTATTTTAGAAGATTAGCCAACATCTACTAATAATAAATAACTATTTTAGTGATGACTCTATTTAGTTTTTAAAATAAGATTGATTTGTTTTATCTTTGATAAGTAGAGTGAAGTTATATATATGATATAAATAGAAATGTTGTTGTTTGATTTTAGATTAATTGTCTTAATAACTAATCTTCATTAATCAAAGATATTATAAGTGATAGTACATTTATTTGTCAATTCAAACCTTTTTATCAATATTATTTAAAAAAGTCCCATCATCGGGACTTTTAATTATTTTTTAATTAATTTTTTTCTAGTAAGATATACACCACCAATAACTGCTAATCCTAAAACAACAGCACCATAGATTTCTAATTGGCTTTCATCTCCAGTTTTAACTGCATTAGATGAATTAGTTGTTTCTTGTTTTGTAGGTTTATTAGTTGAATCTCCTTTATTTTCCGTATTTTCTACTACTGCTTCTTTTTCTTTAACAGTTACTGTAAAATTAGCTTTTGTTTCATTTCCTGCTTTATCGCTGGCACTTACTTCAATTACATATTTACCAGCTTTTTGACAGTTATAACCATTATCATTAATTGTATATTCACTAATTTCACCATCTTTATCATCAGTAACTTTTAAGTTTAAAATTGTTTTTAAATCAGTTGTATCGCCGACATAAATCGTTGCATCATTTCCGGAAATATTTGGTGCACTTACATCAATATCATTTGGATTCCATTGATAAGTTGCAACATTACATGCTGGAACTGTGGCACTAAACTGATAATCATCACAGGCAGCAGTAAATGTTTGATCTTCATTAGAGTTATTAACTACTACCATAACTAATTTACCAGTATCCGGATCTTTGAAAACGACATTTGAGATACCAAAGTCATTAGTTCCAATAGTATCAGTTGAATCAACCCGAACATATCCTGGGCGAATATATTTAGTAAACTGTCCCATCATGTAAGCTTCTGGGCTGATACGATAGTTATTTCTATTATCAACGTCTTGGATTAACAAAGTCGGATCGCATGTAAATAAAAATTGATGTGTTTCACAATTCTGGTCTAATATTGTTACCCATGCATTATAACTAATAGCATTGTTTCTAAAATATTCAACAATTCTATTCATTCCATAAGTACCCCATAATGAACGTTCTGTTACAGTTACAGTTTTGTCAGGATACTTAACTGAAATTTCTTGCATTTGATCAGGTGTACCAGAATAATCATGCAAAGCTATTCCATCTAATGAATTTTCAGTATTATACATGATATCAGCCCAATTCATTCCTTCACTAAAATTGTGATCAAATCCCCACAATTTTACTTCCTTTTGACAATCTGATAAGATTGTGCTGTTTTCTAATTCTTGTCTAATATAATTAGATAATTGTGCATGTTGTTGAGCAGTCATCAAACAGCTAGGATAAGCTGTTACATTTTCTGGTTCGTTTTGTAATGTAATTGCATAAATATCAATACCTGCTTTAGCATATTCTTCAATATAACGTACATAATATTTAGCTAATTCATCTACATATTCGTCTTTTAAAGCACCACCAAAATAGTTATACTCATTTTTAGATTTTTCTTCCCAACGTTTATATTCAGGACTATCTTTACCATAAGTTCGTTCACACATCATCATAGCAATACTAAACATACGATTTACTGAATCCATTCCTTGAGACATATCTTTCATCCATCCTGGTGGTGTCCAAGAAGAAGCGAAAAATTTAATATCATCAGCTACTCCATATTTACTTGCAGTAGCTTGAATTTGTTTTACTGTATCAATAATATGATATGCATAGTCTTTTTCAATCGAAAATCCCTTTCCTGTTTCATTATACCAATCATAATTACCATCTTCAGGAACTGTATCATAATATGTGTAAAAATCAGCTGCCGCAAAATCTGATGTACCAATAGTAAGTCTAAATAACGTATATCCTAATCCATTTACTGGATCAATCAATGTATCTAAGACTTCTTGACGAGTACTTTCATCCATTTTCATAAGATTATTAACACTAGCTTCATCAATTGAACTTCCCATTCCTAAAAAGTTCTGATAAGTTTTGTCATCATCAATTTGAATAGTTGCAACTCCTTCTAAAGATACTAAATCCAATGAATCAAATTGAGTATTTTTATTTTTTACTTCAGTTAGGTCACTTTTAAACCATTCACTACTTCTTGCTGTTCCTGCATCGCCCGGATTTAAAGCAGTTGAAGCAGGATCCATTTCTGATGATGACATACTTACTTCTACACCATCTTCTAATAATACTTGATCATCAACTGCAAATACCGGTACTACTGCAGTTAATGATATAAATACCGCAATTATTGCTTTTAATGCTTTTTTCATTTCCTTTCCCCTTTCATTGTTACTTGTTTAATTTGTTGGTACAAATGTATATTAACACCATTAAGTTGAAATGTAAAGGGTTTCATAAAAGAAAATAAAAAAGATGTCAAATTATGACATCTAACGCATTGCTACAGCATAGAAATTAGCGTATTTATAATTATAAATGACTTTTGATACATTGAATAATAATCCATTATCTAAATAAACAGTATCGGCAATTACTAATCCAGGATCATTTTCTTGTAAATCTAATAATTCAGCCTCTTCTTTTGATAATTTAATTGCACTAATGTGTTTATCGGCAAAACCGAATTTTAATTTTAAGTCGTTTTGTAAATAACTATAAATTGACTGCTGGGCAATTTCTCTACCTAAATAAGGAACGATTTTTTTACTATAATAGCTTAATTCTAAAGCAAATTTTTTATCATCAATGATGCGAACTCGTTTACAAAAATAAACTAGATCTCCCACTTCACAAAGCATTTGTTTGGCTAACTTTTCATCTGCTTCTAATAATTCAACAGAAATTACCTGATTAGAAAACGTGCTATTAGGAAAATCATGAGTTAATCCATTAGTACCTGTAATTGAGATACAATTACTGCTATTTCGCTGCCGTACATAAAAGCCACTGCCTTGTCTTGAATAAATAATTCCCTGGCTAGCTAGTAACTTCAATGCTGAACGAATTGTATTTCTAGATACTTGATATTGAGTAATCATTTCATCTTCAGTTGGTAATTTACCATTTTGTTTAAATTCACCTTGTCTAATTCTTTCAATTATTTCATTAGCTACATTTTCATATTTTGCCATCTTTATCACCACTTTCTTCTTCAAGAATATCACAACTTAATTAAGATGGCAAATATTTATAGGTATTAATTTAATTTATCTTTATATTACTAAAGGGCAGTTTCCTACCCTTTAGTCTAAAAATTTATTGCATTAAAATCTTCATAAATTGTTCACCAGTGATTGTTTCGTTTTCATATAGATATTTAGATAATTCATGTAATTTTCCAGTATTTTCTTCGAGAATCCGTCTTGCTTTTTGTTGCTGGGTTTTGATTAATTTTCTAACTTCTTCATCAACTTCAGCTTGTGTTTGATTTGAACATGACATTGAACTATCGCCACCTAAATATTGATTGATCTGACTTTCCATTGCTACCATTCCAAAACGATCATCCATTCCATAACGAGTAACCATGGCTTTGGCTATCTTGGTTGCTTGTTCAATATCATTTGAAGCTCCGGTTGTCACTTTATTGAAAATAAGTTCTTCAGCGGCCCGACCACCGGTTAATGTGGCAATTTTGTTGGCTAATTCTTCTTTAGTCATTAAAAAATGATCATTTTCGTCAACTTGTAATGTATAACCTAAAGCTCCTGAAGTTCTTGGAATGATCGTTATTTTACGAACTGGCGCAGAATCACTTTGTTTAGCGGCAACTAAAGCATGACCAATTTCATGATAAGCAACAATCAGTTTTTCCTTATCTGAAAG
>NZ_JAGHEW010000410.1 GCF_017889095.1 Thomasclavelia sp.
CTCGCTCCATATCGCAACTCGCCGGTTCATTCTACAAAAGGCACGCTATCACCCTTTAACGGGCTCTAACTTCTTGTAAGCATACGGTTTCAGGTTCTCTTTCACTCCCCTCCCGGGGTTCTTTTCACCTTTCCCTCACGGTACTGGTTCACTATCGGTCACAGAGTAGTATTTAGCCTTGCCAGATGGTCCTGGCCGATTCCGGCAGGATTCCTCGTGTCCCGCCGTACTCAGGTGCTGTCTCGCTCCTTCGCGCTCCTTCGGCTACGGGGCTCTCACCCTGTTTCGCCGGACTTCCCATTCCGTTCGCCTGAAACGCTTCCGTCAGCTCTTCGACAGTCCTTCAACCCCGGCCCTTAAGCCGGTTTGGGCTCCTCCCCTTTCGCTCGCCGCTACTCAGGGAATCATTCTTATTTTCCTTTCCTCCGGGTACTTAGATGTTTCAGTTCCCCGGGTTTCGCCGCACTTCTGTGCTGCCCGGTCTCTATTCCGGGCGGGTTCCCCCATTCGGACATCGGCGGGTCTTTGCATGCTTACTGCTCGCCGCCGCATTTCGCTGTTTGCTGCGTCCTTCTTCGCCTCTCTGTGCCCAGGCATCCGCCGTACGCTCTTTTTAGCTTTACCTTACTTCTTTGCCTGTTTACTTTTTGTCTCTTTCGATGTTGTTTCTTAGTTTTTTCGACTTTCTCAGAAAGACCTCAGACTCTCGTCTTTCGATCTCTTCTTTCTTTTGTCTTTCGCATTTTCTGTCTATCCGGTTTTCAATGATCTCCTTTGAGCGGTGCTCATGCACCCACTCAAAACTGAACAGTATCCTATAAACACACTTCTCTCTCTTCTTATTCTCTCCCTAGAAAGGAGGTGATCCATCCCCACGTTCCCGTAGGGATACCTTGTTACGACTTCACCCCAATCATCAATCCCACCTTAGACAGCTCCCTCCTTGCGGTTGGGCCGCCGGCTTCGGGTGTTATCAACTCTCGTGGTGTGACGGGCGGTGTGTACAAGGCCCGAGAACGTATTCACCGCGACATTCTGATTCGCGATTACTAGCGATTCCATCTTCGTGCAGTCGAGTTGCAGACTGCAGTCCGAACTGGGAACGGTTTTCTGGGTTTCGCTCCGCCTCGCGGCTTCGCTTCCCTCTGATCCGTCCATTGTAGCACGTGTGTAGCCCAGGTCATAAGGGGCATGATGATTTGACGTCATCCCCGCCTTCCTCCGGCTTGTCACC
>NZ_JAGHEW010000368.1 GCF_017889095.1 Thomasclavelia sp.
GGTTAGGAAAAAACAGTAATTTTCTAACACTTTTTCAGTTTCACAGAAACACCCGGCTGTAATGATATACGTACAGGCTGGGTGCTTTTGATTTTCACCTAAACGAATCTAAATTCCTATATAATAAAAAAAGGGCTTTTATAAAGCCCTGTCACCGTAAATTATTATTGCCAGCCGTTTTATCAGCCGGCGCCGCTGCCGGTAAACTGTTTTTTTATCCATTCCGGTTTTTTCTGCTGTTTTTTCATACGTCAAGCCCTCAATATACAAGCATTTAATAACGCTTATATATTCATCATCTTCAATCAGATCAAGGGCTTTATCTATTATGGTTAAAACCTCCCGGTAATTTTCGTTTATTGCGATCCCGTTTTTTAAATCCTTATAAGTAGACAGCAAATAAGCCACTTTTTCATACGGCGACCTGTTTTTTAATACATTTTCGATTATTTCCAGTGCCTGCATACCGCGCTCATAATATGCATGTATATATAGTTATTCATATGAACTAAAAATAATTTGCCTGTAGCGCGTCTTAGCAACACGCCATTTTATGTAAATAAAGCTGTTTTACTTAAAAACAGAAATAATTACCCCCGTTTCTGTATTCACAAGCATTATCTGCTTGTTAGTGTTCTTGATATACAAATATTTTTCATGATCAATCGAATTATCCTTTAATATTTTTTTCATCTTTAATGTTAGTCTTTTCGCCTGTTTCATCACTCATTTAATCCTCTCTTAAAAATTCATTCATCAACCATTCAATTCTATTTTTAGCCTTAAATTCAGTTTCTCTATCTTCCTCATACCGTCTTACAACTCTTTCTGCTTTTTTTGCTATCATTTTACGGTATTCCTCATTATCAATATTAAACATCAGCTTTAGCTGCATGATCATAATTTCAACGTCTGCAATTTCCTCTGTTAAATTATCAAGACATCTGCATATTTCTGTTTTAGTACCATGCTTTTCAGGCAAATACTGCTCTGTTACTGCTTTTTTTCTTACCCGCAGCATTTTATTTACTGCCTGGATCAGTTCTGCGCATTCCTCCATAGCTAAATTTGCCTGATAATCTATTCCGTAAAAACCGATTATTTTTCTCAAATCATCTTTACTGTTTAAAATATCCATTTTCACAATCATATTTTCACTCACTTTCTAAATCATCTGAATTTTTAATAACTTTAAAATATCTTTCCATATCTTCAACAGCAATTTTAATTACTGTTTCATACGTTCGCCACGTTTCGGTGTCCTGGGTTACTTTTCGGCTCAAATACATATATCGCCTGTCACTGCACTTAAACAACGGATCATAAAAGAAAATGCTGCCTTTTTTTATTTTCACCAGCTTTTTAAGTCCTCTCTGGTCTTTCATAGCCGGTACAAGCATATCTTTATTAAGGATCATTTTAACTAAAATCATTTTATATCCCTTTCCGCTTTTTCCTCATACAGCAGACCGCCTATTTTTTTAAAGTTTACAGCATGGGCAATGTCTGCGGTGTGCCTGCAAAAATCACGACAGTTTTCACATTTTGTACGGTCGCATAGATATATTACATCGCCAGTAGCTTTATTTTTTTCTGCCGTTAATTCCTGATATTCTTCTAACGGTATTAATATATAGCGTCCGTCGCTCATAATCCAAACCCTCCCTTTTTCAAGTGTTTTTTCCCTTCCCCGGACAGTATCCAGTTAACCGATATATTAGATCTTTTAACAAAATAATCATGATTTCTGATTGCTGAAATTTTAATAATTTCCTTTGACGATATATAATAACGGTCTAAATATGACTTCTGATTTTTAAAATAAAACAGCTCACATTTTTTTACTCCTAATTTCCTTCTGATCAGGAATAATATAATTCTTTTCATTTTTTCTTATCTGTCCTTTCTGTTTTGTCGACTGTTACTGTACCGCCGGCAATATCAGTCGCGTTTAAACCCGGTACATATTTAATTTTCAATTTATCAAGATCAATACCTATTGCGCTGCAAATTTTATGATATAATTCGCAGTTGTTGCAGCTCATTTGATTTTTACAGTAGTTGTTTAATACTTTAATTGCTACAAATTCATCTAAATCATCTGTTTTTATCATCTTTTATCCCCTCAATTTTTGATTTCTTTTTCTTTAAAACATCTCGCCAATAATCTTTTATGCAATCAATACAGCTTTTTCTGCTAACACCGCCGCTTTTATCGGTTTTACATTTTTCTTTAGTACAATAATCACAACATAATGAATATCTGACATCATATAGCGCATTTGCTAGATTTCTTAACTCTCTTTCTTCGTATTCATTCATTTTTTCACTCCTTAACTTCTTTGATTTCAACTTTCACCAGTTCACAATATTTAGGAAGTCTTTTATTTGAATTAATTAATCCTGCTTCAAATTTGCTTAATAATTTAGGCACTTTGTAATTTCCGTTTTCATCATTTGAAATATATCTCATTCGTGGTTTTAATGCATTTGTTCGATAATCAAAACCAAATACAAATTTTCCATCTTTTTTATTCTTTATAGCGTATGCAAACATTTTCTAACCTACCTTTACCCACGTATTATAGGGTGCATGATATTTCCTATAATCGCTTGTTTCTACCATAATCTGATACTCGCACGCTGTCGGCTTGTATATCTTAATTACTGTTCCTTTAACTCCGCTTACTGTACAAATAACCTTGTCACCTATTTTAATCATTTTCTACCCCTCACTTACTCCGTTGCTACCCCTCATTTGCATAGCTTTTGTTAATGGGAAGAAACGGTTTTCTTCAAATTCTCTTGCATGATTAGTCACGTTATCTATAAATACTTTTTTATCTGAATCATGATACAAATATTCGCATTCTTTTTTTGACAGTATTTTTTCTATTTTAATAAATGTAAATTCTTCAAATTCAGGTTTCATATCAAAAACCCACATACCAACTTTCAAATCTTCAAATTTGTATGGGTATAGATTAAATAAAACCTTAACTGCTTCATCAACAAATTCTTTCATTTTATCTTCATCAATAGCTATATTAGCAATTGCTCTTACGTTTCCATTATCATCAAAATGTTGTTTGATCAATTGCCATAGAATATTAATTTCATTTTCAAGTACATTTGTTCTAATAAAACCTCTAATTGGAACAAATGTATCAGGTTCAATACAGTCTGTTTCTTCTTTAATCCTTCTTAGTGCTTCTGTACATAATTCTTTAGTCAATTTCGGTTGAAGCAATTCTAATTTTGCCATTCTTCATCACACCCAATCATCTTGTTAATGTTATTAACCGCTTCATTTTCAATGCTTCTTATAACGTCGATAGCTTCTTTTATTTTCTTTTTATCTTCCCTTTTTTCTACAATTCCCGCTAAAAGAGATAGCTCCCAGTAAGTTATGTATGCTACATCTCTTATTTTCTGCTGATTAAGCAGCCTGTTAAATTCTTCAGCAGTTATTTTCATCATCTTTCACTTTCCTTTCTTCTGCCGGTAAACATTCCCCAAAAATAGAACATCTGACCGACTGGAAACAGTCTATATAATAAACAGCAATTTCACTTTTTTCTTTATCTCTTTTTCTTCGCCATATTCTTATGCAGTTATCTAAATATGTTTTAATATCTTCTAAATTATCCATGTTTTCACCTCTCTTTACTGTGTTTTAACAGTATAGATAACTCTATATTATTTCGATTTAACTTTTTCCTTCAAACCCAGCATATACCAACGCTTTCAGCCGTTTCACTGTCACAAAAACTTTTGATACTTTTTTAACGCCCTAATTTCTTTTCATAAAATCAAGTTCAACAATGGCTATTCTTTTTTTTGGAATAACTGTATAATCTTTTATATTCAACTTTCGGCAACCGTCGAACACTTTGTGATAAATTATAATATTACTTTTATGTACCCTGATATCTTCAATATCTGTAAATTCCTGCTGTGTTATATGCCTGTTCTTTTTAAATACAATTCTTACATTCATTGTCTGCTAATTCCTTTCTGATATTATAAATCATATATTTTTAATTCTTTTATTAATGACTTTGGCAATACTCTTTTAGCCTCCCATGATCTGCTATATATTTCTATTCTTTCACTTTCTATAGGTATATACGAATTTTCCCAGTTTAACCCGTCTATTTCATCTACATTGTCTATTTCTTCTTTTTCATCATTATTTAATGAAATTATTACTCTCATTATTTATTAATATCCTTCCTGTCGCTTTTTAGCGCTAAATTTCACATACCCAATAGCTGTTTATCAGTTCTCTAGGTACTGTTTTCATAATTTCAATACCTTTTTCACATTGTGTTATACTGTTGTTATATATAAAATCAATTTCCTGATCATAAATATTAATGTTTTTTACATTTTCTAATTCTTCATCATCTAATCGTGTTTCTTCCTTATAATTTATTAATACTTTCATGCCTGTTATCCTATAATCCTTTCATCTTTATTTCTTTAACTGCACTTCCTGGAATTCTTGTATTACTTAATTCATCATCACTCCTTGAGGTTATATAAATATAATTTTTTGCTTTGTTAACAGCTTCCACATTTATATATTCCTGCTTTTTTCCGTCCTGATAAATCACTACTGCTTTCACTGTCTGCTGTCCTCGCTTTCCAATAATCCCGCCTTAATAAATTCCTCTTCCAGAAAAACACTAATTTTATCTACATCTATCAGTACCGGTGCTTCCGGATATTCTTCCGGTATCTCACATAACTTAAACAGCTTTGCCAACAATACATAATACTGCTTCATTTTTCTACACTTCCAGTTTCATAATATAATCTGTCTTTTTCTTCTCTGCCCATACGATAGCGCCATAACGGGCAGTCAATACTTTTGCACTCCCTGACTTCGCCAGGCGAAAACGCGCAGCAGTCCAGGCATTTAAGCCGGATTGCCTTAGATCTGCTTATTCTTTTCCCCTGCGCCTCCTTAACCATTTTTTCATATTTTTCACTCATGCCTGTACCTTCCTTAAAGCGTCTGGGCGCCTTTTTCAATTCTTAATTCAATGCCGAGTACAACATAATCATCTTTTATATATTCCTGATCATCTAAGATATAAATGATCTCTGCATTAACAAATTTACCCGTATACCCCTTATGATCGTATTCCTCCAAAAAAACATAGTCGCCGACCTTAAAATCGCGGTCATTTTTTCTTACTTCAAATTTTTTAACACCTGCTATTACATCATAAAAATACTTTGGCTCTATTTTTAAATTATGTACCTTCATTTTTTCACCTCCTAAAACATTATTATTCTTTTAACTTCTTTTTCATCTAAAGTTATTTCATTAAAATTATCTTCTATAAACTTTAATGCTTCACTTTCGGATAAATTAAAAGTTGCTACAAAATACTTAACAAGCAGTTCTTTCTTCCATTCTTCCGACATTTTTAAAACCTCCCCTATTCATCTTCAACAACATAATATTTACCTTCAAGAATGCCGCTAAATGTTAGCCAGCTTGAAAGATAGTTATGCTTTATCTTTAATATTTTTATAAGTTCATCACTATACAGAGAACCGCATACCAACGTAATATCGTTAATATCCAGCAGCAAATAGTGTTTTTTTGGTCTGCTCATTTTTTCTTTAAACATCCCCTTTAATCCCTAATTTTTCTTCTAATTCAATGATATATTGATTTTGATTTGCTACCTGAACCCTAAGACTTCTAATTTCCTGCGCTGCTTTAAACATATCATCTTTAAAAATCCTAATCTGTTCATGTGCTTCTTTTAATTCACTCATTACATATAAATCGGTACTATTATATTTATCCAGCATATTATCCACCCCAACAGTTTAATTTAAATTTATTTTTATTTGCCCAACTTTTTACAAATGTTTTTATATCATCATCAGGAATATTATTGTTTTTGCAATAGCATTGAATAATTTCTCTATTTTTAAGTTCAAGAGTTGTATAAGGTGTATTCGGTTCAATCTTTTTACGAATAAAAAATATTTCAGTTTTATTTTGAGCAACTCTGTCTGCATAAGTTTTAACGCAATGATTTAATATTCGAGACTCTTCATTTAACTCATCGACTGATCTGCAAGGTACTATTAAATAGTCATTAAAAAAATAAATATATTTATCGTATTTTTTTGAATTAACTAATATCTGCCTGTTTTTTATTTCTATATCAGCTATCTTTATTTTTTTAGCAAGTTCATCATGCGCTTTTTTTAAATAAGCAGGATATTTGTTTGATGAATTACATATAACTGCCATTTTTTTGCACATTCCTATATAATCCAAATATAAGTTTGTAACATCTAAAATGCTATAGTTATTATGGCAACCTATCTGGCTGTATAAATCTTCCTTTATCTTTAATAACTGATTTTTTAAATATGAAATTAACTTTTCTGATGTTTTTATATTATTTTCAAACAGCAGCTTATACATCATATACTCATATTTATCAGTGATACTGTATTTTCTTATCCAGTCTAAATTTTTACGAAACTCAATTAGCGGCAACTCCAAATATTTAAGATATTTTATATCCCTTTTTTCAACACCTAAAAAATCAGGAAACGATTTAGAAAAACGTATTCCGCTTGTATTTCTGATTAAATGATTTAGCCCAGCCTTTGCCAACATTTCAATCTGTCGCGGGTATTTATCATATTTTTTTAAATATATAAATATTTCTTCTACTAAATAGTCTGTGTATTCATAAGCACAATATCTATGGATAGAATTATTTAAAAAGGGTCTGTAATCATTATGTTCAATCACCTTATATCTGCTACCAGTATATAATACATAGGTATCAACATTGCGTTCTTCCCATAGAATTTCATCATCAGTTACTACAGCACTGTAGAAAAAATAATATCTGCACCAGTCGCCTGTTAAAATTCTAATTCCTCCCATTCCGGCGTAAATACGATTTGTCAATATGTATTCCATTCCTGCAAGCTGGCGTTTGATCTCATATATATGCCGATAAAATTTTTTATTTTCAAAACCTTCTGCTATATAAAAACTTCTACATAAAAGTCTTTTTTTGTAACTGCTGTATATATTAATTACTTTCGAAGTTATAACTCTTTTTCTTTTTGAATTTCCTATTTCCTTACTGGTTGCAAAATACTTTTTAAAATAATTTTCCGAGTATTTTCTAAACTCATGTGTTTTCAGTTCTTCCAGTAATTTGTTTTCTAAACTGTTTTTCATTAAAATAAACTCATCTGCCCTTCTGCTACATCTTTACTCTTTTTTGATTTACGCTTACGTTTAGTTTCCGTTTCTTTGTCAAGTTCTTTATGTTCGTTTTTCTTTTTTTCTGTTTCAATAACATCATTAATTACATTGGTTCTTACCTGTACACCACCAGGCAGTTTATTCATTTTAATGTTATCTTCCTGATAATAATGAACCGCCATTTGAAACAGCTCATTATTATCTATCCCAAAATAAACTCCGTTTGTTGCTTTTATATAAAATTCCCCTTTTATATAATCGGTACATTCTTTTAGACTCTTATTTTCTTTTTCGAGATTTTTTGCTAAAGTCAAATCCTCTTTTGAACGTTCAAGCAAATACTGACCAATTTCTTTTTCAATTGAACCAGATTTATACTTAACCATTTCTTTTTTCAGTTTCATTTTTGTAAGCTCCTTTAATATTTCATTTTTTCAAGTTTCTTTCTTTTCATTTTGGCGGTTGTTCTAGTATAAATACGTGTTGTATCTATGCTTGAATGTCCCATAATATCGGCAAGTTCTGCTA
>NZ_JAGHEW010000058.1 GCF_017889095.1 Thomasclavelia sp.
ATCTTTATCCATACAGTTAAATTGTACTCTTTTATTTTTGTTTAAATACTCTATTTGTTCAGAAATTGTTTTGGCAATTTTATATTTTTGATAATTACTATCATCCATATTATCACTTCCTTCACTTGATTTTCGAACCATAAAAAACAATTAATCATTCTATCAAATAAAGCCTAATTTAAGGAAGACAGGGATATTCCGCTCAAAAATAAGTGTTTTTAAAAAATAAGTCAAAAATGGTCAAATATCAAAGGAAAATAAAAAGAAGCTATAACGCTTCAAGATGTTTAAAATTCACCTTATCGTTACAGCCCCTTCCTTTTTTGTTTTTACTGGTTATTTTACCACAATATTAACGATCTTATTTTTTACAACAATAACTTTTACAATGTTTTTACCATCAGTATGAGCTTTAACATTCTCTTGTTCAAAAGCAGTTTGTTTTACTGTTTCTTCATCAGCATCTTTAGCTACTTCAATTTTAGCTCTTAATTTACCATTTACTTGAACACCCATTTGAACTACTTCACTTACTAACATGCTTTCATCGTATGTTGGCCACGTCTGATAAGCGATACTTTCATCATGTCCTAATAATTGCCACATTTCTTCACAAATATGTGGTGCAATACATGATAACATTTTAATAAAGTTAAATGCATATTCTTTATAAACAGTAGGTGCTTTATAACATTCATTAATAAAGATCATCATTTGTGAAATTGCGGTATTAAATCCTAAAGTTTCGAAATCATCAGTAACTTTCTTTACTGTTTGATGATAAACACGATCCAAGCTATGATCATTTTCATCACTTAATTTATCTTGTTCAATAAATAAACGATAAACACGATCCAACCATTTACGTGAACCATCTAATCCATTAGTTGACCATGGTAAAGCGGCTTCTAATGGTCCCATGAACATTTCATATAAACGTAAAGCATCAGCACCATGAGAATCTACAATATCATCAGGATTTACAACATTACCTCTAGATTTAGACATTTTTTCATTGTTGCTTCCAAGGATCATTCCTTGATGGAATAATCTTTGCCAAGGTTCTTTGCATTTAACAACACCAGCATCGTACAATACTTTATGCCAGAATCTTGAATACAATAAATGTAATACCGCATGTTCTGCTCCACCTACATATAAATCAACTGGTAACCATTTTTCTAGTAATTTAGGGTCACAAATTTCTTTATCATTATGTGGATCGATATAACGAATATAATACCAGCATGAACCAGCCCATTGTGGCATTGTATTAGTTTCCCGACGACCTTTTTGACCATCAATTTCTACTTCCAACCAGTCTTCACAGTTAGCTAATGGCGATTCACCACTATCATGAGGCTGGAAGTTTTTAGTAGCTGGAAGTTCTAATGGTAATTCTTCTACTGGTACAGTTTTCATTGTACCATCTTCCATATGAACAATTGGAATTGGTTCACCCCAATAACGTTGTCTAGAGAATAACCAGTCTCTTAATTTATAAGATGTTTTCTTTTGTCCACAGTTATGTTCTTCTAACCAGGCAATCATTTTATCAATTGCTTCTTGTTTTCCAAGTCCATCTAACCATGAAGAGTTAATATGTACTCCATCTTCAATGTAAGCAGCTTCTTCAATATTACCACCTTTTAATACGGGAATAATCTCGATTCCAAATTTTTTCGCAAATTCCCAGTCACGTTCATCATGAGCAGGCACGGCCATGATAGCCCCAGTTCCATAACTTGCAAGAACATAATCAGAAATCCAGATTGGAATTTTTTTGTCATTAACCGGATTAATTGCATAAGCACCAGTAAAGACACCTGTTTTATCTTTATTTAATTCAGTTCTTTCCAAGTCAGATTTGCTGGCACAACTTTTTTTGTATGCTTCAATTGCTTCTTTTTGCTCTGGCGTTGTAATTTCATCAACATAAGGATGTTCTGGCGCCATAACACAATATGTTGCTCCAAATAAAGTATCTGCACGAGTTGTAAATACCGTAAAGATTTTATCAGTTCCATCAATTTTAAAATCAACATTAGCTCCAACTGATTTTCCAATCCAGTTGCGTTGCATTTGTTTAGTAGCTTCTGGCCAATCCAAATCATCAAGATCAGCTAATAGTCTTTCAGCATATTCAGTAATTTTTAGTACCCATTGACGCATTGGTTTACGAATTACTGGATATCCACCACGTTCGCTTTTTCCATCAATTACTTCTTCATTAGCTAAAACTGCTTTTAATTCAGGACACCAGTTTACTGGAATTTCATCAATATAAGCAAGTCCAGCATCATATAATTTAGTGAAGATCCATTGTGTCCATTTATAGTATTCAGGATCACTTGTAGCAATTTCACGATCCCAATCGTATGAAAATCCTAAAGATTTAATTTGTGCTCTAAAAACATCAATATTTTTCTTAGTAAACTCAGCAGGATGATTTCCTGTTTGAATTGCATATTGTTCTGCTGGTAAACCAAATGAATCAAATCCCATTGGATGTAATACATTGTATCCTTGCATTCTTTTCATTCTTGATACAATATCAGTTGCTGTATATCCTTCAGGATGACCAACATGTAATCCATTACCACTAGGATATGGGAACATATCCATACAGTAATATTTAGGTTTACTATCATCATAGCAATCTGTTTTAAATGTTTTGTTTTCTTCCCAGTATCTTTGCCATTTTGGCTCGATTTGTTTGTGATCAAACGGCATATATAGTTCCTCCTTAAAAATAAAAAAAGCCGTCCTATCTAAGGACGACTTAATATCGCGTTACCACCTTAGTTCCAAGCAAAAAAGCTTAGCCCTCAAAACTTTAACGCAGTTAACGGCAGTAATTACTAATTTCACTACTGCATCTCCTAGGCGAGTTCATAATCTATTCTATCAGTTTCCACCAGCCACTGACTCTCTATCAAAAAATCAATTACTACTACTCCTACTCATCGACTTTCAACACTTGAATATCATATCATGATTTTTTTTAAATAACAAGTATATTTAGTAACTTTGATACTTTAGCGCTTTTACCGGATCTAATTTACTTGCATAACTAGCTGGCAAAATACTGCTTAAAAAACCAAACACTAATACTAAAAGATAAATTATTCCTAATAAATAATAATCAAGAGTAACAAAATTGCCTTCAAATCCAAAATCTAAAGCTACTAGATCATTAATTGTTTTTACCAGTTCTAATAAAACCATTCCTGCCATTAAGTAACTAAGCGTTAAAATAACCAGACTTTCTAATAAAGTTAACAACAATATTTGCAGTTTACTAGCACCTAAACATTTAAAAATACCAATATCTTTAGTTTTTTCAACTACTGATAAATATAATACTTCCCCAACTAAAAAACATGAAGCAATAATTGACAATAACGAAAACAATAACAACGCTTTTTCAATTTGTCCTAAAAAACTGTCGACTTTATCACTGATATCCTTACCAGTAATCTTAAACTCTAAATTTAAAAATTCCTTTTCTAATTCTTTTAATGTAGCTTTACTGTTGCTTAAATGATCAAGATTCATCATTACAATCTGCATTTTAATTTGATCTGGTTCTATTTCAAAAAGATCACTTACATGATTTATATTTGCTAATTCATTGATATACATCGTATCAAAGATCGTTACTTCATCACTAATTCCGACTATCTTTAGTTTAATCTTTTCAATTTGATCATCCTTTAAATAAAAACCATAAACATTTTGATTAAGCAAGCTTTGATAATCCTCATTCAAATGAACTGCCGTTGTTTTTGATAAAACTATTTCATTATCAGCTTTTAAATTACGTCCATAACTAATCTTACTAACATCCACTCTTTTAGTCATATCACTTATATAAATAGTATTTTCATCACTATATTGATCAATTAATGAAATCCCCATAAATTCATAATCCAGCATTTCTGCGTATAGATATTGATTTTTAGATAATATTTGTAAACTTGTTAAATCATGATAACTGATTGATTGATGATCTTTACCTTGAATGGATACTAATTGACTGGGAAAAATGGTATTTACTTGTTCATGAATTTGTTTTTTTAAAGAAGAACTTAAAGTAAATGTAATCATAATACAAATTAACGCTAAAGTTAAACCAAACGTGATCTTGCAATTACGAATAAAATTAGAGCGATATTGTAACAAAGCCAAAGTAAATAAATTAGCTCTTTTCTGTTTTTTTAAACGACAATAAAACAGTTCATTATTTTGAAGATGTTTTTGTTTTTCGATTAGCTTACCATTTTCCATCAAATATAAATAATCTCCATATTCTTCAGCTAATTTTTCATCATGAGTAATTACAATAACTAATCTTTCCTGAGCTTCTTTTTTCAATAAATCAAAAACTATTTTTGCATTTTCTATATCTAAAGAGCCACTAGGTTCATCACATAGTAAAATATCAACATTTTTCACCATTGCTCGAAGCATTGCTACCCGCTGTTTTTGACCACCAGATAATACTTTTATCTTTTTTTTCTTTAATTTGTTTAATTCTAATTTTTCTTCTTGATCTTCAAGAGCTCGTTTAAAAATAATACTAGTAAAAAACCGTGGTAATAAATAATTATCTTTAGTATTTAACCAGTTGATCAAATTAAAATTCTGAAAAATAAATCCCACATGATTACGACGATAATTTTTAATTTCTTTAATATTTTGATGATCAATATAAATCTCTCCCTGGTAATTTAAATCCAGCCCACCAATTAAATTTAATAACGTTGTTTTACCGCATCCAGATCTTCCCAAAATTATTACTAATCCACGACTAGGAAAAACAACACTTAAATTATCAATCACTACTTGATCATACTGTTTCGTTAAATTTTTAATTTCTAACATCTCTTAATTCTCCTTTAATAATATGCTTGGATCCATCCGATTGATCATTATCCCTACTTGAATTCCAGATAAAAAACAAGTAAATCCATAAACAATCACTAATAAAATAAACAAATCAAAAGAACTAAAGAAATAATCAGGTAAAACAAATAAATTAGAAATTCCTAATATTTGTTTTCCTAAATCCAACAGATTAGAAATACCGACTACTAAATAAGCCACAATTCCACCTACAAAACCAATGATCATTCCAATCATCATTGCCTCAAAAGCAAACATTTGCACAATTTTTAACTTACTTAACCCATTTACTAACAGCAAACTAGTATCTTTTTTCCGTTCAATAAAGATGGTTTTTAAAATAATCGTAATTAAAATAATTGAAATGATAAAACTGATGGCAATAAATACTGTTACTACAAAAATTGCCAAGTCATAAATCATTTGATAACTGTCAACATACTCTTGATGATAACTGATCATCAAAAAATCATTTTGATACTTATTAATTACTGCTTTATAATTTGGGCTTGTTAAAACGATGCAAGTTTTATTCAATAATAATTCTTTTAGCTCACTTTCAAGATATTGACAATCAAAATAAATATTGTTGCCATTATTAACTTCATCATTAATAATGGCACTAATTGTCAAAGAATAAGATTTTGTAGCTATTTTAAAAGTAATTTGATCATCTAATTGTAAATCATATTCTTTGCTAGCCGCTAAATTAATCATTACCTGATTATTTTTAACTGGATATTTTCCTTGATAATAATCTAAACTGTTGGTCTTTTTTAATTGATATGCCTGGAAATCTAATTCATCTTGAAACTTTCCAGCACTAAAATCCAATTTATACTCACTACTATCAATTAATTTATCTTGTTTAAATTTCTTTAATTCTTTTTTATCAAAATGATTACTTAGATAATCATTTTGATACACTTCAATTACCTCTTTAACCGGATCACTTTCAAATCTATTTTCAATATAAATCCAGCCCCCATTGCAGCCGCTAATCAACAAAACAAAAGCGATAATAATAAATATCTGCGAGATAAACATCATCAACAATTTATTTTTTTGATAAAAAAGCTGACGTTTTAAATAAAAAAACAGTCTTTTAGACCGTTTAGTAATAAATAATAAATTATATTTATGATATTTACTGGCATTGAAATCATAATTAATATTAGTCTGATTTAAATCAATGATCAAAGAAGTATATTGTTTAATTAGCGAATAATCATGAGAAATTATGATTACTAAATGTTTTTTTGCGTATTGTTTTAAAAGTTGCATTACTTCATGACTTTGTTCCTTATTTAAAGCTCCAGTTGGTTCATCAGCAAGTAAAATTGGTGTATTAGCCAAAAAAGCTCTAAGTAAACCTACGCGCTGTTTTTGACCGCCTGATAATTCATCGGGATAATTGTCTAATAAATGATGGATCTTTAATTGATTGGCATATTCATATAATTTAGTTGACGAATATTTACTTCCTTTAATTGAAGCGGGCAAAATGATATTTTCTTTAACTGTTAAAGCAGGAATTAAATTATAAAACTGATAAACATAACTAATATAGTTAGTTTGGTAATTACTTAAATTATCTTTATCTAAAAGATGACCATCGATCATCAGTGAACCACTATCCACAGTTTCAATTCCCGCAATGATATTTAATAAAGTTGATTTTCCACAACCACTTTTACCAACAATTGCAACTAAACCTTTGACGGGAAATTTGATCGTAAGATTTTTTAAAACTGTTTGTTTATTTTTACCTGATTGATATGCTTTAGAAATTTTGATTAATTGTAGTGCCATAAATAATTCTCCTGACTATTAATTTTTTTAATTGATATGTTATAATAAATACGGTGATAAAATGAATCAATTTAAATATAGTAGCGATAATAAACGCTATCATACTTTTAATTATTATTTAAAAAATAAATATCATAGTAAAGTCGCTAAAATTGGATTAAATGCTGGTTTTACTTGTCCTAATCGTGATGGCAGCAAAGGTTATGGTGGCTGTATTTTTTGTAGTGACAGTGGTTCTGGTGATTTTGCTGGTAAAGTAAGCGATTCTTTAGAAGTCCAGTTTCTCCAAGGAAAAAACATGATGGAACGAAAATGGCCTAATTGCAAATACATTGCTTATTTTCAAGCTAACAGCAATACTTATGGACCGGCTTCTAAATTAAAAAACTGCGTTGAACCATTCATTAATAAAAAAGATGTTGTTGCCATTAGTATTGCTACCCGCCCTGACTGTTTAAATGATGATGTTCTTGCTTATTTAGATACTGTTAATCAGCGAACTGATTTATGGGTCGAACTTGGTTTACAAACTATCCATGATCAAACTGGTAAGATCATTAATCGTGGTCATAGCTATCAGGAATTTCTTGATGGTCTAAATAAATTACGAACTTTAAATATCAACGTTTGTGTTCATATCATTAATGGTTTACCCTATGAAACTAGAGAAATGATGTTAGAAACAGCCAAGACCGTTGGTCAATTAGATATTCAGGCCATCAAAATTCACATGCTTTATATCTTAGAAAAGACCCGTTTACATCAGCTTTATCAAACTAAACCTTTTAAGGTTTTAAAACGTGATGAATATATCGATCTAGTAGTTGAACAGTTAGCTTATTTACCTGAAAAGATAGTGATTGAAAGATTAACTGGTGATGG
>NZ_JAGHEW010000059.1 GCF_017889095.1 Thomasclavelia sp.
CGGATCACAGTTAGTTACGATCGTATTGGTTAAACCAAAGCGTTCAACATTTTCGGCTAAAATTTTAGCGCGCAGTTTATTGATATCGTTAGCGATCATCAATCCATCTTCACTTAATTTACTGGCTGCAAAGCAAGTTTTGCCTCCTGGTGCTCCACACATATCTAAAACATAATCATCATGATTAAATTCAACACAATTGCAAACAGCCATGGCACTAGGTTCTTGAATATAGTATAGACCACAGTCAAAATAGGGATGTTTTCCTAACGGATAATGATCGTAATCAAAGTAATAACCACCATTAATATATGGGTGTTTGGTTAAGTATTTTGTTTCTAAGTGATCAATGACATTTTCTTTTTTAGGATTTAAATAAAAGCTTTTGACTGGTTTTTTATTTAATGAGTCAATAAAAGCAGGATAATCAGCTTTTAATAATTCTTGCATTCTTTGTTCAAATTGTTTATCCATAATTTACCTCTGATAGCAAAAAAGACAGTTGAAATCTCAACGTCTTATTTATTTAGTTTATATGTAAGTTTGGCTAAGCGATTAGCTAATCGGCTTAATTCTTGAATCGGTGCTTCAAGATATAAATCAACATCGATTTTATCTAAAAAATCTTCATGTTTTGCATTTTCTTGAAGTCCCACTAATGTTTCGGTTGTAGCGTCTAATGAATGAGTTATTTCATTTAGTTCACCAATAATTTTTTCATAATTCATAGTATTTCTTCCTTTTTAATTATTTATCTATTTGTTAATTATACTCTAAGATACGTCATTTTATCATATTAGTCAATATCCAACTTGTTAAATTGAAAAAATGTGTTTTGAAATTATAAAAGATGATGAATAAAAGCAATTTTAGTAATTAGGCAAATAATATTAAAAAATAATTTTTTAAAAGGGTATTGCTTTTATTGAAAATATTATATATAATAGACTTCGTCGATTGACAAATGATGCCCAAGTGATGAAACTGGTAGACGTAGCAGACTCAAAATCTGCCGGTGTAACAGCCGTGCCGGTTCGAGTCCGGCCTTGGGCACCATTTTTTATTTGATAAAAATCAGAGAAATTAGAGATGCTATTGTTGATAATAGCTTTTTTATTTGCATATTATTAATATACCATAAATATAACATGAATATTCTAAAGTGTTCAAGATATTCTCGGTTATTTTAAAATATTTAGCTAGATTAGTTAGAAAAAAGAGGCCAAATGGCCTCAAAGGAAGGATAAAGATTATTTGGTTTTAACTAACTTTTTTTGATTTTTTTGGTCATAGCTTGCAATTTGTGATTTGATGGTTTTAACTACGTATTGCTGTTGGCTTGGGCCAAGCCGATTAAAAATGTTGATTAGTTCATAATTAGAAATATAGATTTCTGATTTAATGGTGTCAAATTTTTGATCACCGATTGATAATAAAAACCCCGAATTTGTCAACAAATCTAGAAAACTGATTTCTAAAGCATGAGCGATTTTAATGATATTTGTTATTGATATATTATATGTTTCCCCTTTGCTTCCAGTTTCGATATTACTGATTGTTGAAGCAGATATTCCCGATATTTTTTCTAACTTAGCTTGTGACCAGCCTTTTTTTAAACGCAAACTTTTAATATATTTACCAATTAATATTGTTTCAAAATTATCATTCATTTTCCTCCTCCTCATCTAAAAAGATTATATCGTAAAAAAACTTTAAAAACTGCCAAAATAGTATAGACCGATTTAGGCTGAACGCTGGAAGTAACTTTTTTGTAAAAAATATTGACAACTTAGATTCAATTTTATAAAATGGATACAACAACATCTGATATAAATACTGTGAAAAGAAATAGTAGGTATTTATGATAGCGTAGAGAACTCTTGGCTGGTGAAAAAGAGTCTATTTATAAATATTGAATTCATCTTGGAGTAGAGGACTGAATCAATTGTAGTAGGTTTCTCCGGGAACACCCGTTAAAGTGTTAGAGTATGAACTATTTAAATAGCGTACTTGATGAGGCTAATAGAGTGATCTATTAGTAAATGAAGGTGGTATCACGAAGCATCAGCTCTCGTCCTTTTTAGGAGGAGAGCTTTTATTATTTATATACAGAGTTGAATTAAAGAAAAGAGGTATATTTAAAATGATTATTGTAATGAAAATGACAGCAACAGATAATGATGTTGAAAAAGTGTCAAAAATGGTAACAGACAAAGGATTAAATGTAAGTGTTGTTCATGGTACAGAACAATCAATTATCGGGATTATTGGTGATACAACGAAGATTGATCCACGAATTATTGAAGTTGATGAAGCAGTTGATCATGTTATGCGGGTATCCGAACCATATAAATTAGCTAATCGGGCTTTTCATCCTGATGATACAATTATTGATGTTGCCGGAGTGAAGATCGGTGGCGATAATTTAGCCTTGATTGCAGGACCATGTTCGGTTGAAAGTGAAGAACAGGTAATTGAAATCGCTAAATCAATCAAAGCTTCCGGTGCCAATATTTTAAGAGGGGGAGCATTCAAACCAAGAACTTCACCTTATGCTTTCCAGGGAATGGGTTCTTCAGGATTGGATATTCTAGTAGCTGCTAAAAAAGAAACGGGACTGCCAATTTGTTCTGAATTGATGGATGCTTCATATTTGGATGAATTTAATGAAAAAGTTGATTTGATTCAAATTGGAGCAAGAAATATGCAAAACTTTGATCTGCTTAAAAAAGTTGGAGCAGGAACAAATAAACCAATTTTATTAAAACGGGGCTTAAGTGCCACTTTTGAAGAATGGATCATGTC
>NZ_JAGHEW010000369.1 GCF_017889095.1 Thomasclavelia sp.
ACATAAAAACATGATCAAAATGCTTTTTGAAAATCTTCTTTTTAAAACCATTTTCTTTTTTCCCTCCAATCTTTTTAAATTTATATATACTCTTGTATACATCTAAATTCTACTTTATTATTAGTATTCAAGCAACCATTTTGCACCACTTTATAACAAATTAATCACATATTTTTCTTTAATAATTAATGAAAATTTTAATTAATTAATAATCATTAATCTTTCTTAAAATACGGTTTGTAAATAAGTGATTAAATAAAGATAAGTTAAGAAAAATTAATTTAAATTCATTTGATTAATTATAAACTTTATCTAAAGTTTCTTTGCAAATGGTCGTTTATTGCAAAAAGTGATACAATTAAACTACTCAATTATAACTGTAATTAATTACAAAGCATGATATTATTTGCTTTATATCATATCTAAAAGTAAATATAATGGTAGTTGAATAATTGAAATCGCTAATCAAATCACAAACAATTATTTTATAGGAGATATTAAAATGGATTTATTACAAGCAATCAAAAATAGACATTCAGTAAGAGCATATACTAATAAACCAATTGAAGGTAAAGTAAAAGAAGATTTATCCCAATTTATCGATCAATGCAATCAAGAAAGCGACTTGCATATACAATTAATTTTAGATGAGCCCAATGCTTTTAATAGTTTGATGGCTCATTATGGTAAGTTTTCTGGAGTTAAAAACTATATTGCTTTAGTTGGTAAAAAAGAAGCTAATTTAGCCAAAAAATGCGGTTATTATGGTCAAAAAATCGTTCTTTTTGCACAAACATTAGGTTTAAATACCTGTTGGGTAGCGATGACATATAGTAAGCAAAAAGCTCATTTTAAACTTAATCAAGATGAAAAATTATGTATTGTCATTGCTATTGGTTATGGCGTCACCTCTGGTACTAAGCATAAATCTAAACCAAGAGAAAAAGTTATGAAAACCAAAACAACACCACCCAAATGGTTTATTAATGGTATTGATGCTGCACTACTAGCACCAACCGCCCTTAATCAGCAAAAATTTATTATTTCATTAAATGATGATAATACAGTATCAATCAAAGCTAAAATGGGACCGTATAGTAAAATCGATTTAGGGATTGTCAAGTATCATTTTGAAATAGGCGCTGGATTAAATAATTTTAAATGGTAAGATTAAGTATTTAATTTATCTTAACACAGTAGTATTTATTTTTAATAAATTGATACTGTGTTCAGAGTGTTGACAAACTACCAATTTGAAAAATTAAAAATTCCAGTGTATTCAAAGTGGTAAAATAAAGCTAAAATAAGAGTAATTTTAGATATTAAAATATTAAAATTACTCTTTTTTTATTCATTTGTGGGAAATATAAAAGGCTGTATGACAAAGCCGGTTTGAAAAACCGACTTTGTCAACAGCCTGAACACAGTAGTATTTATTTTTAATAAATTGATACTGTGTTTTTTTATATTCATAAAATTTAATATAAAAACCAAGAGTATCAAAAACTCTTGGTAATCTCCTAACTCTTTCTTATAACGATATTTCATCGTGAGAATTAAATTTAAACCTAACTCTTTAAAACTGAGAAATGTCAACATTATTTATACAGTTACTACCTGTATAATCCTTTTTACTCAAAATATAGATTTCAGTACTTGACATTCCTATTTTAATTAATACAACAATTTTTATTTACTTCGTAAATATAGTATGCATTTTTCATCAAAAAATTCTTTATATGTCAATATAAAACTTATATCTAGTATTCGTATTGATTTTTTACTTCTTTGAATTCTTTTCTAGCTCAAGTAAATATTTATCAAAGTCTGGTATAAATAATCTATCTTGAATGATACGATATTTTTCAAATTCTGTTTCGGTTTTGTACTATGCAATCTCTGCCGTGATCTTTCCAGCATCCTGTAAAACCTTTCTATCGTCAGCCATCAAAAATAAATCCAAACGTTTGCTCCAATCTTCCATTGTCATCGGTATATGTCTTTCTGCACAGTCTTCTGCCAAATCCAAATTTGATAAAACCTACGCTCTGATAAACGAATTTCTCGAATTTGTTCCAGCAAACAATCAAAGTATTCTAACATCAAAACTGAACCACCATTTTTTTAACGTTCATCATCTATAACCCAACCTTTGATGGTACAGTCCTTTACGATACTGTTTACCCATTTACGGAATTGTACTGCACGTTCATTGTTTACCTTGAAGCCAACAGCAATGATCATCTGTAAGTTATAATGTTTTGTTTCTCTTTGTACCTGACGGGATCCCTCGGTTTGAACTATCCGAAAATTTCGGATAGTTGCCGACTCTTCCAATTCCGAATCCGAATATATTTTTTGATATGGTCACTGATAGTACGCACATCAACACCATAAAGTGTAGCCATCATTTTTTGTGTCAACCATATATTTTCATCTTCATAGCGCATTTCAATGCTGCCTTCCTGAATACCCACAGAAACAACATAAGTCAGATATTCTGCTGCACTTGAGCGAATACTTATGTCATTCTTCTTTTTTGCCAACGTAATCACCTACAAAAAAGTTTTTTGTGCTAATTACAAACTCATATTATTTAATATAATACCTATTGAAACATATTGTCACTCTATACAATCTTAACCAAATCAACAAGCAGTACTGTTTTCTCTATGATTTCATTCTTGCCAAACGATATGTAAGCTTTAAAGTCGAGATTGTTGTCCAAGATAAACTTTATGAATTTTAGAGTATTCTGGTATGCTAATATCCAAGTGACCTTGAATAAATATTTCACACATTTGAACAATACTTCTTTATCGTATATTCGTATTTTGCATCATTTAAACTTGCATTAATATTATTATGCAATAGTAATAAAACACCTACATTTTTTCAGTTCCTTATTTTTCAGCCCGTACCATCATTACTACATTTTCTACATGGCACGAGGAAATAGGAAGTACGTCATTTACCCTATCACTCCGTCCGATTTAGTCCACCTCTGTTTTTAGTGCTATTGTCGTAAGAGGGAACATATCAATTTCTTATAATAATTGGGTTATTATTTTTTCCACACCTTCTATATATTCGTCCATGCGTTTTCTTTTGTAAACATAAATATAAGACGGGTGATGTATTGGAACATAATATGTCCCTCTATACTCTTTAAAGTGATATTCAAACTCATTCCATTTTTCGAATTCAATTTTTAAATGCTTTCCTACGGATGAGTACACCTTTTCCCCTAACAAAAAAACTATTTTGGGAGACATTGTATGTATTTCACTTATCAAATGTTCAAAACAACTATCAATTTCCCTCCGATTAGGATAACGTAATTTTTGCTGTTCTGTCAACGGAAGACACTTTACTAGATTCGTTTTATAAGTACTAACCTCTTCACACATCTCTTCTATCTTTTGTATCAGCATCCCCGTATTAGTCTCTGGCGACAAAGGCAGTTCTGTATCAGATGATATCTTTTTTGCAGAAAGACCAACCCAAAAAACTTGGCATTCTTTTTCCGCATCTAATAATGGTTTTTGATTAAAACATAAACCACACTTTCGACATTTACGTATTTGTTCTATCATTGTTCTCCCTCTGTAAGTTCCTGTGTTTTAATAATATATTCATTTAGCAATTCATCCGATTCTGCGCTATAATTTCCAAAATCGAAATTAAACTGCGATCTACCATCAAAATGACTTATTTCTTCATTAAATCTGCATTCATGAATAATTCCTGTTTCTTCCATTATTTCATTATATAATTGTGTGCCATGATAAGGTCTAAATTGGAACACACTTGTTCTAAACTTCCCTGGCGCATTTAGAGATACTTCTTTTATTCTAGAAGCCAATTCAAATGTTTTTTGAAAATCTTCCTTTGTTTCTTTGGGAAACCCATAGATAAAGTATCCTTTTAAATCGATACCATTTTGCAATATTTCCTTTGAAACTCTGATAATATCATCTGGTTTACCTAATTTATTGATTTTCTTCCTTATGGCTTCTGAGCCAGATTCAATTCCGATAAATAATTCTTTGCAATTTCCATTCCGAAGTTCTTTTACTTTATCGATTACACCAATCAAAGACAGTACATGTGCCATTCCTCTCCAACTTAACTGTGGAAACTGCGAAAATATGTTATTGGCCATATCTATACTTTTACCATTACGTAAGAATAAATCATCTAAAATCCGAACACTTTTTATATCTGGATACACAGATAATATATCACTAATTTCAACTGTAACACTTTCTTTAGTTCGTATTCTGGTTGTTATATCTTTATTTAAACTCTTAGCCCCTCCGCAAAATGCACAGTCAAATGCACATCCCCTTGATGTAATAATTGCTATTTCCTTTTCGCCATAATGATTAACTATTATCTCGTTTCCTAAATATTTCCTATTCAAAAATATATTTGAAATATCTTTAGGAAAATATATAGAGTTTTTATTAACTCTATATACAAATATCCGACCATTCTGTACTTCTGGTTCTTGAATGCAACTTCCCAAAACAAGTTCTGGTATTATAAATTCTCCCTCACCGATGATAATATCTAATTTATTTTTGACATTCCATTGTAGCAATTCTTTGTAAATACTCTTAACAGCTTGTCCCCCGATAAAACACTCGCAATCAGTTTCTATATTTTCAATAATATATTTCACCTTGTCATAGTTTTGCGTAAAAATATTAATGCCTATGTAATCAGGTTTAATCTTGTTAATAAGATTAACTATCTCCGAGACAGATTTTGTTTCCTTTACACAATCTATAACTTCAACATTTATACCCGCCCTCTCTAGGTATGTTGCAATATACCCTAGCCCTAACGGTGGCAAATACTGTTCCTTTTCTTTTGTGGTATCCCAAAAAATAGGTGAGTTGAGTAAAATAAATTTTTTCATGCACTCCTCCAATTATCAATTAAATAAGAAACCACTTTTTCTACATTGAGTTTTAAACTGTCATTATTGTTAATACGCATAACATTTACATTTGCCTTTTCTAATTCTACAATTCCTTTCTCCATGTAATAAAGCTCTCTATTTGATTGATTACCTCTTTCAAATCTAGTCAATACATTGCGCTCTGCTAATCTTTTCCGTAGAATTTCTTCATCAGCAAATACTGCCAATTGCAGATCCGGCTTTATAATTTCCGCATTCGAATCCAAAATGAATGCGTCACTGACACCATCCATTTCCTGTAAAATTAAAGAAGATAAAATGTATCTATCTGTAATGACCAGTTTCCCTTTCTTTAATTCTGGAACAATTTCGTTTTTTATATGTTCATATCTATCCGCTGCAACCAAACAAGCCAAACTTATTCCTGAATGTTCTTCAGCAAAGCATCTTATAAATCTACCCAGTTCCGTACTCGTAGGCTCTTTTGTGATATACACAATATAGCCCAATGATTCCATCCTAATTTTAATAGCCTCTATAAGCGTCGATTTACCAACACCATTTGGTCCATCTATGGCAACAAAGAAACCATTTAAATTACCTTTTTCCTGCACTCTTTTATTCCCCCTTAATAGTCAAAACCTACTTTTAAATAAAATCAATATCATCTACTCAACTAATCTCAAAGACCATCCTATTTGTTTCAATTTTTCCTGTGCTTTAGTATCTACAAAATCTATCGGTATCGCAAGACAAACCAAAGCCCTAGCACGTGTCATTGCGACATATTGACACTTTAATTTTTTTTGATGAGCTGAATTAATTTTATTAGGTGGTGTTCCACATAAATATTTTAGTATTGATTTCATATTATGTGTACGTAGAAATGTTTCTAAAACTAAAGTAGCTAAATGTGTCCTTCCCTTCACAGAATGAATACTACCAAATTCCATATCTACAAACCGATTTGTCCGCGAATCAATATATAAATAGTGATTCGGCGATATTTTAATATTTGACTCATCATCCAACAATTCCTTTTCTTTTGGTTCTTCTATCCACTGTCCAAATTTCTTTATCTTTTCATAAGAAGTAATATCAAACAGTTTTAAAATCTGTTTCATTATACTGATCATATCTTTCCATTCATCTTTACTAATTGAAACTTGAAAATTTGTCAGTTTCATTAACATCTTTCTAAAATCATCTTTCTTATCATCTGATAATACCTTAAACAAGGCTGCCGTTATATTTCCCGTAGCTGCAATATAATTACATTCTTTAGTTTTATTTATTAATCTTCTGATTCCTTTACATATCCATTCAACCTGTATTGCTTTTTCTCCAGTATTTTTAAATTCATATATTCCTATTCTAAAATATTCAATTAGATATTTAGGAACAATTCTTTTATTTGCTTTTTTCGCCTCATAAGCCCCCCAATAATCATATATACCTTTCGGAAATTGTTTTTGGGAAGTATCCTCTTTTTTATCATGGACCATACCTACAACATGGCATCCTTCTTTTTCATACTTACGCATCTCTTCATCTGTAAAAGTATCTAAAATTAGTTGTCCAAATTCATCTATAACCTGCGAAGCCTTTTCTTTTTTAAATAAAAATATTGTATGATTGATACTTTTATCCCAAAAAAGGCTTTCTGTACCACCCATTTGCGCTTTTGATAAAGCAACAGTATTTGCCAACTTCGCTATTGACGAATCAAACCTTCTGCTTTCACTTAAGACTAAAGCATTCTCTCTTGGAAAATTACACAATTTATCGTCAGCTATTAAATTGCTGTAAATTGCCTGATTACTATCTCCATATCCCTGTCTAATACTTTTTATACCATCATCGCTAAAAGCTTTTTTTAGCAATTCCCACTGAAAAGTGTCCGTATCTTGTGCCTCATCAATAAATAATATTGGAAATCGATGCTGTATAAAGGAAGAAATCCCTTCCCACTCTTCCAGTGCCTGTTTTGCATACAAAAGCATTTCTCCAAACGTAAAATAACCTTCATGTTGAGTTTTTTCAATAATTGATAAAAGATTTTCTTTCGTGCCTCCATTCTTTTCCCATTCAATAGAGCCAATCGCATCTTTGTATTCACAAATCTCCTCATTTTTATGTTGACGCTCTAAATATGCCCTTGTATTATATGGCAATAAGCCCCACCTATAAGTGCGTGCATAATCAGTGTCAATTATATTTATTTTATAGCCATTGGATCGCAACCAAGGTAATACAACATATGTATCAAAAAAGGAATGTACTGTTCCTATAAAATGTGGATAGGATAATAATCTTCGCCCAACTTCGCTATTTCCAAGTCTATCCTCAATCTCTTCTCGCGCAACATTTGTGTGTGATAACACACAAATACCTGTGTTTGAATATGGCCACTTTTTTGCAAGAATGGCCAACTTTGCTACTAATATCGTAGTTTTCCCGCTTCCCGGAAACGCTTGTATATCCACGGAATCCATATTTTTAATCACATTAATTCTAGATTCATCAAAATGGATTTTCCCGCCCATTGCCATTTCTACCCACTTTATATCGTCATCAGTAATTTCAATATCTTTTATTTTTTCAATCTCCAATAAATTCACCCCTTAGTTGCATATTCAATCGCACTAACCAAATAATCTGGTATTGTTTTTTTAAGTGCATCTGCTTTTCCTGTATAGTTCTTTTCTAATTCAAACGCAAATTGTTGTGCGAAATCAGCTTTTGATGCCTTTTTAGAAGTAAAATAACTATAAAAATAAGATGCTTGTTCTTCTATTGTCTGATATTTGTTCAAATCATCTATTAATTCATCCTTCTTATTTGTTCTATTTTGAGGAGCATAACTAACCTTTATAAGAGAATTTATAAGCACTTCTTTCATATCTTTGTTTTGCAGTCCTTTATATGCTAGATCATACTCCAACGTCCAATGCCCTGCAACATATGTCCGTACTCCTTGACCATCAGCTCGCTCTTTTATCTTTTCCAAATGTGCTTCTGCCGCTTCTTTCGTAAAATCACTTTCCGTCCTCCAAGCACGATTCACCTTTTCTGGCCATGTTTTCTTATCTGATGTATACTTTTTATCTATGCATATTCCTGGTGCACAATCCGGCATAATATCTCTATCTGTAATACA
>NZ_JAGHEW010000370.1 GCF_017889095.1 Thomasclavelia sp.
AACATATTACCATCATACATAAAACAGCTTTTAAAAATATCGCTAGAAAATTTATTAGGGGCAATTAAATAATCCCATTCCTTTTTTTGCCGATAAAATTGCGCTTTATATGTTGGTGAAGCCGCAGTTACTTCTTCTTGGTCAAAAGCCAGTCGTTTTAACGGCGTACCATGCCACGTTTCTAAAAATACTTGTTCTTCACGTTTTCTAAACCATAGAGGCTGACGAATATTGAAAACAAAATATTTACTAACGCCTAAATAATAAGCGTATTCACGGGTAAATCTTTTAACGACCTTACCACCATACGGTAATTTTTGTTTAGGATCATTTAAAACCCAAACAAACTGGTATTTACCAGGATAATTTTTAGCTAAATATTCATAGATATATTTTGGAGAATCAGCATAGCTTTTTCCCATAAACGTTTCAAACATAACCAGATTTTCAACGATTGGTTTATTGATGTATTTATGACGGTAAAGATATTTATTCATTTCATTTTTATTTTTCAATATCTTTTTAAACTTAATCTTAGCTAAATGGCGATTTACAGCTCTTTTTACCGTTTGTAAGTCCCCTTTGATACAGGCATTAACAATTTTTTTACTATAACGCGAACATTTCGCTAGTAAGCGTGGATTAATATCAGCTAATATTTCACCCATGACAGTAAAACGTTCTTCACGCCAAAAATCATTTTTGCTGCGACGAATCTTACGAGCAAAAAATTTAGTATAATAACGTAACATCTTAGAATCTAAATAATAGCGAATATAACTGTCTTTATCGACAATTGCTTTACAATATTTGTAAGCTTCGATAAACTCATTAAATTTGTTTTCATCTTTTAATTGTGATAAAGCGGGATTGTTAATGGGATCATTGTGTTTTCTTTTTACATATACACAATCTAAGACCCGATCAAAACTGTTAGCATAATCCAATAATTGAACTACAAATGGGGCATCGCTATAATAATTAAATGCTTCATTAAAAGTGATTTGATGGTGATCAAGCAATTCTTTTTTAATCAAGATATTTAACGCTGAAATATTACGAATCGCATGGCGTGTTCGAATCAAAACATCAGTAGCATATTCATTGGCGTTTTCATTTGTATATTCTTTTTCTAAAAAACGATGATTAGCATCATGATCTTTATCTTTAAGATTTAATTCATCATTTTTTTCATCACCCATAGTTTCAAAGACTTTCTTTTTAAACCAGGTTACTTTTCTAATTCCCGTAACTAAATCTAAATCACCTTGACTAGCACGAGCTAACAACTTATTTAAAGCCCCCGGCATTAAATAATCATCCCAGTCAATAAAATAAATATATTCACCAGTCGCATTAGCTAACCCAATGTTTCGTTTATAGGCAACATTACTGTCATCTTCTACCCGAATTATTTTTAAATTAACTTGATAGCTGGTTATTTTTTCATCAACCAAAGCATGATTACTAGCTACTAACAAGGTTTCAAAATCATTTAATTCTTGTTCACTAATACTTTCTAAACAATCATATAAATACTGTTCATGACGATCATAAGGAATAATAATACTTAACTTCATATAACTACCTACTTATGTAAATCGTCTTTTATTTTGGTTGTTGAAATACCTTCTGTTCTAGGTAAATAAACAACTTCACAATACTCTTTTAAATAATCAAATTTTCCTTTCCAATCATCACCCATGACAAATATATCAATATCATGTTCTTTGATATCACGAGGCTTTTGGTCCCATGATTCTTCTAAAATCACTTCATCAACATATCTAATTGCCTCTAAGATCAATTTACGATCATGGTCACTATGATATGCCTTTTTCCCCTTTTGAGCATTAAAAGCATCACTGCTTACAGCAACTACCAAATAATCCCCTAATGCCTTTGCTCGTTTAATAATGTTCAAATGACCTACATGAAATAAATCAAATGTACCATAAGTAATAACCTTCTTCATTAACTTTCACCTATCCTTTTATGCGATCAATAACTTTTTCCCAAAATCCAATTTGGGGATTTTGAACAATTCTTTTTTCAAACTTACTATCTCTAATCTTTGCTTTTTCTTTATTAGTAAGACTGTTATAATAGTCAACATATTCACCATAGCGGTCACAAACCTCATTGACTTCACCATATTCTTTAAGCATTCCGCCTTCGATCCACATTGCACTTTGACAAAATTTTCTAACTTGCGGTAATGAGTGCGAAATAAAAATAATTGTCTTTCCATTGTCTTTTAGTTCATTCATTTTATTAAGACACTTTTGAGCAAAACCTTTATCCCCAACTGATAACGCTTCGTCAACAATAATAATATCAGGATCTAAATAAATTGAAATGGAAAAACCTAACCGCGATTTCATTCCACTAGAATATTTTTTAACCGGCTGATATAAGAAATCTCCTAATTCCGCAAATTCTATCACCCCATCAATGATCGTTTGAATTTTTTTCTTTGACAGTCCTAATAAAGCGCCTTTGACATGAATATTCTCCAATCCTGTCAACTGTTTATTTAAACCAGTATTTATCGCAACTAATGACTGTTCTCCATTGATATGTAACTTACCTTCATCAATCTCACTGATTCCTGCTAAAATTAAAGATAATGTCGATTTACCAGAACCATTAGTTCCTAAAATCCCCACTACTTCTCCTTTAGCTATTTCAAAGCTAACATCTTTTAAAGCATAAAAACGTTTTGTTTCATTATTTTTCTTCTTACCTGTATTTTTCTTTTTTAACTTATATATCTTTGAAACGTGTTCAAACTTAACAGCATAATCTTCCATCTTATCACCTATATTAAATCAATAAATTTATGTTTGAATTTATACATCATCATGCAGCCAAAACCAAATAACACGATCGTAATTACCCAAAAAACAGCCATCTGTTTCCAATAATACATAAAACCATTATGATATAAAAAACAATCACGATAACCACAAACAATATAATAGATAGGATTGATCTTCATTACAAAACGGATCAAATTAAATAATGGCGTTTGAGCACTAAAACGGGAAATTGGCCATAGAATTGGTGTTAAATATAAAATTAACCGCATACAAGCTAAAATCAATTTTCTGGTATCTCGCGCTATCATATTTAATACTGATGTAACCATTGCCAAACTTACCGTAAAACAACAACCCGCAAAACAATAATAAATAAGTCCAAGCCAATAAATTGAAGGATAAATTCCCTGGGTAAAATAGAAGATAATTAATAAAATCATGATACAGGCATGATTAAATAATTCTTTTAAAATTACCGTAGCTGGCAAAACACTAACCGGAAATTTCATTTTCGTAATAACATTGATTTTTGAAAAAATAGCATTAGCTCCTTGAGTAATACAAGGATTGATAAAAAACCAGACAACCATCCCCGCTAACATCCATTGGATAAACGGAAACCCATCAACATCCTTACGATTCATAACCAATCCAAAAACAAAATAATAAGTCAAGATTTGAATTAACGGATTAGCAAAATTCCAAAAAATTCCTAATCTAGAATCACGCATATCTGATAATAATTCATATTTAGAAATAGAATATATTCTAAACAAATTACTAAAATTCTCCTTTAGAACATATTTTATACTTTTAAACATCTTATCCCTCCATACACCATGACTAACAAGTTTAAATTATTTGATAATTTACATAACTATATATTAACATTATAATTACAATACTTCCACCATGACTTTTGATATTAATCGCATTTTAGCTAAATATTTCTATAAAAATCATAACTAAAACGCCATGACTATAATATTAGAGCTGTATTTACAACTAATAAAATACCATAATTCTATCTAAAATCAAAAGATATTTTCATTTTTTTACTTATTTCTTTAAAGAAAAACAAACAATCTAGAAATAAGCATCATAGTTGAATCAAATGATAAAATATGATAATCTATTTATCGAAAGAGAGGCTATAGCAATGCAAGAAACCGTTTTATTATATAATATTGACAAAACTGAAGCTGGTAAGGCAATTATTTCGATTTTAGAGAAATTAAATGTTGAAGTTATTATTGTAAAAACTAGTGACTTAATGAATCCTTTAGGGTATATTTTAGGACTTGATGATTATGAAAGAGGAACAGAAGCTCTAACTTCAATTCCTCATGATGATATGATGGTATTAGCCGGATTTGAAGATAAACAGGTTGATTTATTGTTAGAAATCTTTAAAGAAGCTAATATTCCTTTTATTCCTTTAAAAGCTATTGTTACTAAAACTAATATCGATTGGACTTTTAAACAATTACTAGATAATGTTAAAACTGAATATCTTCAATTTACAGGAATGAAAAAAGCTCATTAAACCAAGGTAATTACTTTGGTTTTTTATTTATAAATCAAAGTATTCTTGACTTAATCAATTTGTTTTACTATACTAACAAATATCAAAAAGGGATAAAAATTGACATTATTTTTAGGAGGCTATAGCAGTGACTTTAAATGATTTACCAATTGGAAAAAGTGCAATGATCACTTCCGTCGGTGGTGAAACTTCATTGCGCCAGCATTTTTTAGATATGGGTTTAATTCCTGGAGAGGAAGTCACCATGGTCAAACATGCACCATTAGGTGATCCCCTTGAAATTAGGATCCATAGCTATGAATTAACTTTAAGAAAAGAAGATGCAAAAAAAATAACGATCGAAGATATTCACGATAAAAAAAAGAAACCTAAACATTTAACTTATGCAAAACAAATCGATCATCCTGGTTTAGGTGAAGAAGGAAAGTATCACAACAAAAAAACTGAGCACCCTTTAAGTGATGATGAACTATTAACATTTGCTTTGACAGGAAATCAAAACTGTGGTAAAACTACTCTTTTCAATCAGTTAACCGGTTCTTTTCAGCATGTGGGTAATTTTCCCGGAGTAACCGTTGATCGTAAAGACGGTAAGATCAAGCATCATGACAATACTATGGTAACTGATTTGCCAGGTATTTATTCAATGTCACCATATTCAAGTGAAGAATTAGTAACTCGTGAATTTATTTTAAATGAACATCCTAAATGTATTATCAATATTGTTGATGCAACTAATATTGAACGTAATTTATATTTAACGATGCAATTAATGGAATTAAATATTCCCATGGTCTTAGCTTTAAATATGATGGATGAAGTTAGAGAAAATGGTGGTTCAATTTTAGTAAATGAAATGGAATCAATGTTAGGTATTCCGGTAATTCCCATTTCTGCTGCTAAAAATGAAGGAATTCAAGAACTAGTTGATCATGCTATTCATGTTGCTAAATATCAAGAACGTCCTACTCGCCAGGATTTTTGCGATGTTAGCGATCATGGTGGTGCCGTTCATCGCTGCTTACATGCAATCATGCATTTAATCGAAGATCACGCTAAATCAGCTAACATCCCTAAACGTTTTGCTGCCTGCAAATTAGCTCAAGGCGATCAAATTATTTTAGAACAGTTAGATCTTGATAATAATGAAAAGGAAACTTTAGAGCATATCATTAAACAAATGGAAACTGAACGTAAACTCGACCGAGCTGCAGCAATTGCCGATATGCGTTTTACCTTTATTGCTAAGATTTGTAAAGCAACAGTAATTAAGCCCAAAGAAAGCAAAGAGCATTTACGAAGTATACAAATCGATCGTTTTTTAACTGGTAAATATACTGCAATTTTAGCCTTTATTGGGATAATGGCATTAGTTTTCTATCTTACATTTAATGTCATTGGGGCTGAACTTTCCAGTTTATTAGAAATGCTGATTGAATCAATTACTAATTTAGTAGCCAATATGATGATAAATGCTAATGTTAGTGAAGTATTACAGTCATTAGTTATTGATGGGATTCTTAATGGGGTTGGTAGTGTGCTAAGCTTTTTACCAACTATTGTTACCCTATTCTTTTTCCTATCATTATTAGAAGATAGTGGCTATATGGCTCGAATTGCTTTTGTCATGGATAAATTATTACGTAAAATCGGTTTATCTGGTCGCAGCATCGTGCCAATGTTGATTGGATTTGGCTGCAGTGTACCTGGAATCATGGCAAGTCGAACTTTACCATCAACTAGGGATCGTAAAATGACGATTTTATTAACACCATTTATGTCCTGTTCAGCAAAACTGCCAATTTATGCCTTTTTTACCGCTACCTTTTTTCCTAAGCACGGCGCTTTAATCATGGTTGGTTTATATTTTACTGGTATTTTAGTTGGTATTTTAACGGCTTTATTAATGCGTAAAACGTTATTTAAAGGTGAAGCTGTACCATTTGTAATGGAATTACCTAATTATCGTTTACCAAGCTGGAAAAATGTTAGTCAGTTATTATGGGAAAAAGCCAAAGACTTTTTACAAAGAGCCTTTACGATTATCTTTGTAGCGACGATCATTATTTGGTTTTTACAAACCTTTGATCTAACTTTAAATCCGGTAACTGATTCCCAAAACAGTATCCTAGCCTCTTTGGCAAGTATCATTGCCCCTATTTTTGCTCCGCTTGGTTTTGGCAGTTGGCAAGTTTCTACGGCTTTAATAACGGGATTTATGGCTAAAGAAAGTGTGGTTTCCACAGTTTCGATCCTTTTTGGCAGCACCGCTAATTTATTAGCTGCTTTGTCACCACTTAGCTGTTTATCGTTATTAATTTTCTGTTTATTATATACCCCTTGTGTTGCGGCAATTGCAGCAATTAAACAGGAACTGGGCGGTAAATGGGCAATCGTTGTGGCCTTTGGACAATGCTTAATTGCCTGGTTAGCTGCTTTTCTAGTCTTTGCAATTGGTACAATTATTGGATTTTAAAAAAATGACAGTTTTTTCTGTCATTTTTTTAACATTTGGATAATCATTTTTAATGTTACATTACCATTTGGATCTTCTTTTAAACCAGCTGTAATTTGAGAACATGAACCATAATCAACAATCAAT
>NZ_JAGHEW010000371.1 GCF_017889095.1 Thomasclavelia sp.
GCTAATTCTAAATTAACATCATCTCCGGTTTTTACAGCATTAGCTTTTGATGGTTTTGTCGTTTCGCTTACATTAGGTTTTTGACTATCATCAGTAGGTGGATTAGTTGTTTGATTATCATCAATAGGATTTTGTTCATCAGGATTGTCATCTGGATCACTAGTTAAATTATTAATGAAATTTACCGAAGCAATATTTAATTCTTCACGATCTGATAAACCATTTTTCATTATTTCACCAAATCTTGCTTCATCAATAACTTGACCATTTTCAATAATCACTAAACCGCCTTTCCAGTTAGGATCAGTTGCTAATTGATCTTTAGCATATTGACAAGCAGTAGCTACCCAGCTTGCATAATCTGGATTATTTAAATATGGAGTATGTCCACCGATAATATAATTAATACCATTTTTTTCAATATAATCTGCTGCTTTTAATGCCCCATTTAGCCATCCTTCTAACGATGATAAGGTTACAGTAGAACCACCTAAGTGAACTTGAGCTCCTAAAGTATCACCGCTATATAAAACATTATTAGTTAAATCCGCTAATTGCCCACCACCTGGTGTATGTTCGTTAGGAATTTCAATAAATTGGAAATCATGACCAGCAACACTGAATTTTTCACCATCAGCTACTGTCGTAACTTTATCTTCGCCAAATAAAGTTACCAAATCTTGATCATTTTTAGTTGGATGTGGTTCATTTTCTGGCCAAACAATTGAAGTGATTTCTTTTAAACGTTCATCTTTAGCGATAACTGATAAGTTATTGCAATGATCACCATGATTATGTGTTAAGAAAATCTTTAGTGATTCACATTCATCACCAATAACATCTTTGATTACTTGATTAATAACATTTTCACCATAGAAATCAACATCAATCATAAATGCTTCTTTACCATCTTCACTTACATAAATAATTGGATTTTCTAAGTCAGTATTATTTAACATATACCACTTACCTGATCCTTTAGTTTGCATGTCAATAACAAAGAAATTAGCATAAGCAATAGTAAGTGGTCCTTCATGAGCATCATGATCTTCATCGATTGCTGCTTGATCATATCCCATTACTAGTCCTGTAATTGAATCATTAGCACCTAAATCATATCCCCACCAACCATGAGAATCAATGTGGAATTTAAATGTGACATTTCCTTCTTTACTAGTTGCAATCACATCAGTTCCACCAACTAAACTATTTTCACTAAATACTTTAGAATCATATACTGAATCATAGTCATAAACTAAGTTAGTTGATGTATCAAAAGTAATGATTTGTTCAATTAATCCTAGTAACTCATCAATATAAGCACTATTTACTTGATTACCTTGACTATCAATTACTTCATAACCAGGATTTGCTTCTAACATCTGTTTAATTTGTTTAACATCAGTAAAATAATTAACCATGTTGTAAAAACTAATTCCTGGTTCACTAGCACCATTTATATAATTTGAACTTAAATAGACATCTTTTAATTGTACTTCATTTACAGTAATTGTCTGTTTTGTCTTATCAATAACCCCTTTTAAATCAGTTGTATCTAAATGTTCTTTTAATAAATCAGAAATATGTACATCTGTTTTACTTCCATCTTGTTCATATTTAGGGAAAGTAACTTCACTAATTGCCTGTTGATAGTTACCTTCAATTTCAATTGTTTCCAATGAAATATCATTAGTTAAGCTTGGTTCTTTTTCATCTACTAAAGCATCATCTTCAGCAAAATTTTCTACATCAGTATTTTCAATAATATTTGCTTCTGGAGTTTTTTCGTCCTCATTGGCAAAGATTGTTGTTATAGTTGATGAACCAATCATTGATATTGTTAAAAATGCACTTAAAAATAAATTCTTTTTATTCATTATCCTTGTCCTCCTGCATTTATCTTAACATCAATGTATTCGCTTTCATATTTTTAAAAAAATGATTGTTTTCAATTATTGAGCATAATTATTTAATTCAAAAAAAGTCTCATGATTTGAGACTAGAGTTGATAATATTTTTTATAATAACAATGTTTAATCAGATCTAAAATTAATAATACTAGTAAATCATCATATTCACAGCTTATTGTTTTAGGTACTTCAATATTAAGCTTGAGATCATCTAGATGATTGATATCTTGAGAAATTAAAACTGTATTAGAATTAAGTTTACAGATGCGATGATATTCATTTTGATGTGTTTCTACAAAACGACCCGAAATCGAAATGATTAAAACCATGCCATCTTTTTGTTCAATTTCTAATGGATTATATGAAATATGTTCAAGATGGACAGGTACATTCATTATCGTCATATCTTCACAAAAAGGCTGAGTTAGCATTACTGGAAATACTGCGCCATAAATATATATTTTTTTAGTTTCATGAATTATTTCAACAATTTGATCAATTTTATCTTTAATTAATATTTTATCAGGTGATAAATGTTGCATGTGTTCTATTAAATCATCAACTGTTAACATTGCCTGCTTTTCATCTAATTGTAATTTTCTAGTTTGGATCGTAGATTGTAATTGTTTTTTTAAATCATTATAACTGCTAAACCCTAACATACGACAAAATTTAATAATTGATGATGTTGAAATATAACAATTTTTAGACAATTCTTGCATACTCATTTCGTTGATTGCATCTAAATGATCAATAATATAATTGGCGAGATTATAACTGATGCCTTTTTCCAAATTATTTTGAGCTATCAAAATAATCAAACCTAAAACTGTATTCATCAATATCCCTTCTTTTTCAAAATATTTATTAACTCATAAGATAGTAAATTAAGCTGATATAAATTATTTTTTATTTTAAGATTCTTAAATCCAAAATAACTATCACAATTACTATTACCAATATAAAAACAATGAAACTTTGGATCCTTTAATTTTTCAAAATTTAATAAATTACTCCGATTCATCGACATCTCAAACATATTTTGGATTCTTAACGAACTATCAACAACAATCAAAACATCATCTTTACTTAAACGTTCAATACGGTAATTTACCATATCCATATTCCACAAATTCAATGATAAAACTTTAATTCCGGCTTTAATTAAAAGATATTTCAAATTATCCAAACAGTTAATTTCCACTTGATCACCATAAAACATTACATATTTAGCCTTTATTAAACAATTACATAAATTTTCTAAATCCTTATTTGAAATATCCAAATTATCATTTTCTAATTTATAGCCAGTTAAAAAAACTTGTTCTACCATCAATTCCCTTTTCAATGCCGTAACAAGTTCTTTAAAATTACTAAAACCGCCGTGAATATAAAAACGATTAATTGATGCTTTAGAAACACCAGTCATTTTAGCACATTGTTTTAATGTTAAACTTGATAAATTATTTAAATTCGCCAAAAAATACTCAGCCAAAATTCTTTCAACACTATCAACATCCACGTATTCTACTAAATTTTGTAATCTCTCTATAGTATACATCTCGTTCTCCCTGATAACATTTACTTATTTTACAACAAATATTTAATTTTATTTTAACACTATCACTCAATCTCTTACATTTTTTAGTCCAAAACAGTCAAAAAAACCATAGGTAAATTACCTATGGCATAATTATTGATTAAGTTTGATTACTCCACGATCAAGATAGCTTTTCATTGCTTCTTCAACTGTTTCTAAGGTTGTATATTTAGGTGAATATTCTAATAAACGTTGCGCTTTTTCGATACTGTAATGTCCACTTCTAGCAATATGATGATAACAATCATCGATATATTCATCATTATTTAAATATTCACAAAACTTTTCCCAAGATAAAAATTTAATTTTTGGTTCTTGATTAAAATATTTGTATAACGCTTTAGCATAACCATATAAAGTCATTGATTCTTTAGCTACTGCATGGAAACTTTCGCCTAAAGCATTATTTCTATGTGTAATAGCCTGATAAAACATTTTAGCCACATCGTATGCATGGACATGATGCAATGTTTCCATTCCAAAATTTGGTAAATATATTTCTTTACCATCAGCAATTTTTTGAAAAACACTATTATCTTTTGTTGCTTGCGGATTCATGATCGTCCAGCCTGGTCCTGATATTTGTCCGGGCATAATAATTGTAGCCGGAAAACCATTTTCCCGATATTCTTTTTTCAAATATAATTCACTTGCATATTTGTCTTTACCATAATGATCCAATGGTTCTTTTAAACTATTAGGATCTTCTGGAATAAATTCAGCTCTACCATGAGCCCATACTGATGAACAAAATAAATAATGTGATAAATTAGTATCTTTTAATGCTGCCACCATTTTTTTAGTATCTTCAATATCAAAATTAATTAAATCAACGACTACATCACCATTTAATTTAGCGATTTTTTCCGCAAAATCTTCATCATTATTTCGATCTAAATAAACATTTTCAACATAATTCCAAGCTGAATCACTAACATAAGTCTTACTTTTACCACGAGTAATCGCAACTACATCAAATCCTCCTTTAACTAACTGGGGTACTAAATAAGTACCAATATGTCCACTTGCTCCAATAACAATAACTTTCATTTTTATCTTCTCCTTTCAGTTAC
>NZ_JAGHEW010000060.1 GCF_017889095.1 Thomasclavelia sp.
CACCATATTTTTTTACATCATTCCATGTTCGTTGATACCATGGTTCTAATCTAGTTCTAATTTGGAAAAACGGTTGACATACATCAGTTGGTTCACCATTATATGTTGTAAGAGTTCCAAAATTTAAATTATCATTATGAACATATCCTTGAGCTCGCATTGACTTAGCTGCTTTTTCCATCCAAGTAACATCTACTCCATCGATTTTAGAATAATATGCTAATGGTAATTCATAAACCGGTCTTAATTCGCCACGATTAATTTTTTCACTATCAATTTCCTTCCATTTAGTATTGCCAAAAACATCCTCTAATGGTTCCATCTTTAAATTATTTGTGTCATATAAATTATATTGGGCCGCCCAATTGAATGCTCTGGCAAGGCGGTTATTATATAATTTATACAAGTTTTGACCTTGATTTAAAGCCACTTGGCAAACTTCTGCCATATAACCTATTCCAAGCTGAGCATGAGCTTGATCACGATAACTTTCAACTGATTGTCCCCAATCACTTACATAATTAACAATAGACCCATTGACATGAATATCCTGATATAAACTAACAGCACGATCATAGATTTCTGTATTGTCACAAATCACGCCAATTGATACCATAGTAATCATTGCTGCTGTATCCCAGTTACCATTAGCAATCATCGGTGCTCCTAAATCCTCAATTACTGGATATATAACATTTTCTAGTAAATTTTGGAATTGTTTAAATTCATCATCACTATAGCCACTATACCCTCCGTGATAATATTTTAAAATTTCGGCAGCGTTAATATAACGATAACTATTAATACCTGCTCCTAAAATCCGATCACGACCATCAACAATTTTTAATGTTGTAGACCAGGCATTTAAAATATTTACTGCACAATCAGCATACTTATCATCTCCGGTAATTACCCATTGTAAAGCATTATAGTAAGCTGCATTACCACCTTGTTCAAAATTACTGATATTACCATGACCAGCTGGATCACCACGTCCAACCCCTTCTAAAGCGACTGTTTCGTAATCACTAGAAGACATGTTATCTGGTACCATTGTTTGCAATTTTTGATAATCTGAGTACCACGGTTCTTCCTTATTAGTAATGTGTTCTTGCATTTTTTCTAAATCTTCCATTGAATGAGTTACACCAGGATGATTAAACACACGAACATTTAAAGTCACTTCTTGTTTTGATTTGCCTGTATAACTAACAATAATTTCATTATTTCCAACAGATAAATTTTCTACAGTTGCATTAAATTTTTTACCATCAAAAGTAACTTGTCCATTTTCTACTGTATAATTAGCACTATTAGTATCATTATTAACAGGATACCAGCTCAAATTAACCTGATAACCAGAAACTTTCTGCATTACTTCTAATTTTTCATAGCCACCGACATCTTCAAAATAAAATTTATAAGCATTGCGATTATTATTAGCAGCAAATAATTTATCATCATCCATTTCAATATATGAAGCAGTATAGCCAGCATCATCACGATATACAGTTAAATGACTGGCAATAGTATAATAATTAGATTCGGCATAATATTCTAAATTAAAGCGTTCATTCCAGTTAACTTCACTAGCTGTAGCTTTAACTTCATAGCCATCACTAATTTTATTGTAATAAACCTTATTTTCATCATCAGCATTAAAATAATTCTGAATTGTTAGATATTTATCATTATCTAAACATCTAATGGCATAGAATGTTTTAGCCCAATCGATATCACTATCTTGATCGTATTCATATTCTTGGTAATCAAAAATATATAAACCAAATACAGATGCCTCTTCACTACTTGTTGTTACATCGAAACCCTCATTTTTATCTAATTTTAAATACTGACCATCTTCATTTTTAATTTTAAATATTTTTTGACTAATAGCACCACTATCATAATAATTATCTTCTACTTTAATAGCATTAATATCTGAGGGTTTTTCATCTGTTGTTAAACTAACCATTAAATATGGACCTGTTTCACTTCTTGATGAATAAATTTCAGTTGCACTAACACTATCATTATCAACATCTTTAGTGGTTATATGTAAACTGATTGTTTTTTGCCCCTTATTTAAAGCATTTTTAATCATTTCAGTCAAATCAATTTCTGTAACATTTCCCGTTTGCTCTAAAGTAAGTGTATCAACCAAATCACGAGGGCGATTATTATAAGTAATATTCGTTATATCCCATAAAGTAGTACTATCACTATTTTCATCTGTCTGTAAAAATTCACTACATTCTGTTATTACAAAAGTATTTTTAGTATTCCCTTTCAAATAATTTGATTGCAAGGTAATATTTTCAACTTCAGTTACATCAATATCAGCAATATTCAACCGTAAATAAACATGTCGACCTTTTCCGATAATTAAATTATTTGAACTTTGAAAATTCACATCTGGTTGACTCTTATTAACAAAACTATCAGCTATTACATAATTATCATCTACTTCAGATGACGTTGCTTCAACTAATAAATTAGGCCCATTAGCTGATCTCGACGAATATACTTCTGTAGCACTAACACTATCATCATCAACATCTACGGTTGTAATATGTAAACTAATCGTTTCTTTACCATCATTTAATGCTGCAACAACTAAATCCGTAATATTTAATTTATCAACATCTCCTTTTTGACTAATAGTTTGATATTCATTTAAATCTAAAGGACGATTATTATAGGTAATATTTGATTCATCCCATAACTGTACGCTTTCATTATTATCATCTATTCTTAGATATTCACTACATTGGCTAATTATATAAGTATTATTATAATTACCTTTTAATTTAGTAGTATTTAAAATAACACTTTTTATTTCCTCCCCATCCATTTCAGTTAAATCAAAACGCATATATACATGACGTCCTTTACCTAAAATCAAATTATTAGAGTTACCATAATTATTATTCTCTTGTCCACTAAAATTAGAAACAAAAGCATCATTTAATAAATAACTTTCTTTAGCCCAAACAACATTTAAAGTTGAAAATACTAATAACAGACAAATAAATGTTGTAAAAAGCATTTTAATTTTTCTCATTTTCTTTTTCCTTTCTTAAATTATTTTAACTATTTTTCCCCATTACCATAATTTGACTTAAAGCTGGAAACAAAGACTCTTCATCAGACATTTTTAAATTCGACAACATTATCCACTCTACTTTTTTTGATTCAAATTCAATTACTTGTCTTTTTCCAGTTTTAACAAAATTTACTTTCATTTTTGTCTTATTAGAAAAGGTAAATAATCCTTCTTGCCACCAGTTATCATGCGGAAAATCAGCTCTTAAATAAATATAAATTTTATCAATTTCAACAGCTTTTCCAAAATCTATCTTCAGCCATGCATCACTTTGTTGATTAATTCCCCAAGATTCATGAGGCCAGCTACCATGATTGCTTGTTTCAAAAATACCGTCAATGGCATTACGCGGAAAAAATTGAGGATTTTGGTTATTTACATTAGTGGATGCATGGGGATAAATTGAAGAATTATTAATCGTATCAAAACAATTTTTAGCAAGATTTCGATAATTGGTTAATTCCTGATCATCAATTATACTGACATAACCATAATGACGAACATCACTAAAAGCTTTATTACCATAAGGTTTACGTTGATCATCAAACGGAATTTCAAATGTATACTCGTAATCCTTCAAATAAATCCAGCTTTCATCCAAACTATCATCTAAACATAATTTTAAATAAATATTTTTAGTATCACTAACTAATTTTATTTTATCACCAGGATTATATTTGCCACGATATGCAATCGTAACTTCATCTTCTGCTTGATTACTTAAAAGAATTTTATCTTCATTATTTAAAATCATTAATTTTAATAAAACCATTATATCTGCTCCTTTGCAAATAGTTCAATTTTAGAAAGCATATCTTCAATAATAAAATAATTATTTAATTGAAAATATACCCGAATCTTACGATTATCTTGTTTATACACATAATGAAATTGATTATCGAAAAAAGGTGCTGTTATTTCTTTGTAATAACTTTTCTGTTCTTCTAATAAAACTCCGATTGCACCTGAATCACCCATGACCCAGCATTCACTATTTACCCAGGACTTTTGTTGGTAATTCTCTTCAATAAAATTTTCTAACTGATCATATAAATAAATCCCTAATTTTCCCATTGGTTTAACTCTTAATTTTAATTGTGATAAAGATACTAACGTTGTCTTATAAGCATCACTTGGTATTTGCCATAAAGGTACTTTACTACTAAACACATAATTAGCCGCTTTGAGATCATTAGCTAAATTACACTCTTTACTTCCACTAGGATAGCGCCCGCCACCAACCCAAATAGCAGTCATTTTTGATGCGATTTTAGGACATTTTAAAAGAGCTGTTGCTAAATCAGTCAAAGCCCCAATATTAACAACAAACAATGGAACAGGATCCTCTTTTAAAGCTTCATCAATAATCAACTGAGCACCGGATGACATTTGATAATCATGATAGTCTGTTATTTTAGAATTAGCCCCTAATACAATGGGATAGTTACCATAAGTATTTGTCAGTTTCGCCAATTTAACCATTTCATTATATGATAATTTGTTAGTTTCCGGTTTTCTAAAATGACCAGCAACTAAACCTTTAATAATAAATTTTTTTGTTAGCATCGCATGAACTAAAGCATATTGATCATCAGCTTCATTTTTAGCATCACTGCAAATAATTACTCTAATTTTATTCATATCATTAACTACTCATTATTTTGATAAAAATAACTGAATAAGGCATTTGTATCTTTATTAAAGTTATCAACTGCAGTAATTCCAATCATCGCTCCAGTATATGCCCAGCCAGAAGCATGTTCATCACTTAAAATAGATGTATCTAAAACCTCGCCAATAGTCTCATAATCACAACCATCAAATGAATAATAAAATTGTAATTTATCTTGTTTTACCCTAACTTTAAAATGTATTTTTTTGATTTCATCAGGAACATAAGCATAATTACCTTGTAATGGTTCTTCAAAGTCAAAATTATCATTTTTTAATATATTAATAATTCTTTGCTTTTTTGCCTCATCATAGCCAATATATAAATAATAAAATACTTTGGTATTATAATAACATGTAAGTCCAGCCGTATGATTATAATGATATGGCTTAAACTGCAAAGTGCATCCAGCTTCAAAATCGAAACTATCAAATCGTCTAGCAATTAGCGATTGATTAAACAATGATGTTAAAGAATCACCACCAATTAGTTCAATTCCATCATCATTAAACTTAACTTTTCTTTCGAATTTAGTTCTTGGCGTTAGCCAACCCTCTTTAATTAAATTAATATTTTTAAAATCAGTTTGATAAATTTTATTTGGCTCTTTATAAATCGCATTTTTAGGTGTTGGAATTTCTAATAATGGAGTATTATTGCCTTGAATCATTCTTGGCCAGTTATCAATCCATTCAATTTTTTGCAATGATGTTTCTCTACCTAAAATACAGACATTCTTATTATCAAGATATCTACCACATAAATGCACCATATACCAGCCATCTTCAGTTTCAACAAAATTCCCATGACCTGATTTTTTCAAAATGGTATCTTTTTGCCACGCAGTGATTAATGGATGATATGGTGAAATTTCATATGGCCCCCAAATATTTTTTGATCTTGCTACACAAATAGCATGATGCCTACTAGTACCACCTTCTGCTGCAATAATGTAATAATAGCCATCTTTTTTTATTAAATGAGGCCCTTCGGTTCCCCCTATTTCACTGCCATTAAAAATAACTTTAGCTTCATTGACCATTCCTTTTTCAAAATCAAATTCTTGTAATAATAATCCATTAAATTTTTTATGACCTGGTAAGGGCCGTGGATCCCATTGCGGATTGATAACATAATGTTTATCACCTTCATGATACATTGACGGATCAAATCCAGAAGCATTAATAAATTTTGGTTCACTCCATGGTCCATCAATACTAGGTGCGCTAATAACATAATTTTCAATATCTTTAAAATAACCATCAATTTGTTTGGAAACAGTATATAATAGATAGAACATTTTATTATGATATGTCAAAGTTGGTGCCCAAATTCCTGCTGAATCAGGTATTCCTAATAATTCTAAATCATTTAAAATAGCGCCATGCAATTTCCAGTTTACTAAGTCATCGGACTCATAAACACTAATTCCAGGAAGCCACTCAAAAGTGGAAGTAATAATATAATATTTATTTTCAGCTTTACAAATACATGGATCGGGATGAAAACCCTTGAGAATCGGATTAATTATTTTATTCATCATTTATCTCCTTCATTTATTATTTAAAATATATTTTTCAATTACTGTAGCAACACCATCATGATTATTATCATTATCACTGACGTATGTAGCTATTTTTTTAATCTCTTCACTCGCATTCTTCATTGCAATCGATAAACCAGCTATTTGTAACATCTCACGATCATTTTCGTTATCGCCAATACAAATTACTTCACTAATATCAATATTTAGATATTTTGCCAGCATGACAACTGCTGTTGCTTTATTAACATTGATATCAGTGATATCAATATAATCATGATCAGATTTAGCAATAGTGAATAAATTAGTATTATTAAATAATGATCTAATTTGTTGATATTTTTCTAAATTTGGTTCTAAAATAGAAATTTTAACAATTTCATTTTCTAATATCATTTTTTTATACTCAATTTCATCTTTAGCAATAACAAAATCAGGTTTTATTCCCATTTTTTTCAACTGATTTTTCCATTTATTTGAAACTTCACTATTTCTAATTGAAAATGTAGTCGTATTAAAAGCCGCCAATACTTGATTAGATATAATAATTTCTAATGCTTTTTCTATTTGGTCTTTTGATAATGTATGTTTTTTGATTATTTTACCGTCTATTTCAATACATGCGCCATTTAGACAAATAATTAGCGGTGCAGCATCAATAGTTTTAAATATCTGATATAAAGAACTCGGTGCTCTGCCTGATGTTAATGCTATTTTGATACCTATTTGAGAAGCTCTTTTCAAAGCTTCGATATTTCGTTGAGAAATTGATTTATCATCACTTGCCAAAGTACCATCAATATCAACACATAACAACTTATATTTCATCTTTTTTACCAAATCAAAATGTCTTTATCTTTTAATCTTAAAATAGCCTCAATAAAGAAATAATCACCATAAATAATTGGCACATGACGGTCATGTTCAGTAAAATATGATCCTGAACCCATTTGTACAATTGAGTCATAATCTACATCCCAATTACAAAATTTCTCATTTGTAGCTTTTAAAATTTTAATAGCTGCATTTAAGTAAAAATCTTTTTCTAATTCAGAAACATGGTTAGAAATTTCTAATAAACCACACGCTGCACATACCCCGGCAGTTGAATCCCAATATACTGGTTCTTTAGGAGCTCTAAAATCAATTAAAGCAACATTTTCAGTTAAATCGACTTGTGAAATGAAATAATGGGCTACTTTTTTAGCAGTGTCTAAATAATCTGTGTTTAGTATATAAATAACTTAAAGCAAATCCATAAATCGCCCAAGCCTGACCTCTAGACCATGATGAACCTGATCCATAGCCCTGACCTCCAGGTGTTTCTAACAATTCTCCTGTTGTTGGGTCTAAAACAATAATATGATTACAAGATCCATCTTTTCTTACTGTATTACTCATTACTGTATCAACATGATCCATAGCAATATATTTAAACCGTGGATCTTTAATTGTATCAGATGCCCAATATAAAAGTGGTACATTCATCATACTATCAACAATAACCCAGCCAGAACGATCACGATTCCAAGAACGAATAAATTTACCACGCGGATTATATCGTCCTGCTAACAAATGTGCTGCATGCAATCCTCTTGCTTTAGATCTTTCATTTCCAGTAATTCGATAATTAGCTACAGCACTATGTAACCACATAAAACCAACATCATGGTGCAACCCCGTATAAATATCAAATGCTTTATCTAATTTGTCCTCTACCTTATTAGCAACTTGGCGATATTTCTCTTCACCCGTTGCATGATACATTTGCCATAACATTCCTGGCCAAAAACCATTAGTCCACCAGACAATATCAGTTTCAGCCTTATCCTCTTCATACACTCCATTTTGAGCAATATATGGAATTTTATCACCAATCCGATCACATTCTTTTGACATCTTTATTTTTATTTTTTCATACATTTCATCAACCCATTGTTGATTTTCTTGATTTAAATTATAATTCATCTTTTCCTCCTAATATTCTTTCAAATGTATTTTCTTGTTATTAAAAGTAACTAACTTATTTTTAAAACTAACAGATAAATCTAATTTTTTTTGATTATGAAAATTGCCATAGACTACACACCCAAAAACACTAATCCCAGGATCAATTTTCCCCATTAAACATGGAATTGCATTTTTTTCAAAATTATATATATTAGTATTAGGATTTTGACTTACTACTTTAGTAATTCGATTATCATTTATATCCTTTATTCCACTTACTATTCCACAATTTTCTAAAACAATTGAGTCACTCTTTATTAATGGATAATTAAATTTACTATTCCAGCCAAAAACACTAAAAGCTCCTTCATAGATCTCCAAATGCATTTTCGTTTTAATTCGATGAATCCTAATATGATAATCTTCATCTACTGGAATAAGCCAAGATTCTATATCAGCAATATTCCCATATTTCCAATAGCAATATCCATATTCTTGATTACAAGAATAATCAATGATCAAATTTCGACTATTATACTGTTGAGTTCCAGCTATTGATATTGCCAGTGCATTATCAACAGCAAAATTATTAATTCCATGAACATCTCTACTTAGATTCCATCCAAATCTAGTCGAATAACAAAACTTTCCATACTTACAATTAGTTTGCAATAAAGCCGGATTACTAAATTGCATTAATGATAAAGCATAATGATGGTCCTTCCCCGAAACAATTAAAAAACCTGGATTTTTCTGCACTTTTATTGTCAATGATTTTTCTCGTTTCTTTCGCTTTACTTGCCAAAACGGATGAGTGCTATCTAACGATAATAAAATAAAACTTTTAAACGCCCAGCCTGGTGATCCATTACTATTATAGTCTTCACTAATAAGCAAATTTTCATAGCTATATCCAATTGATAAACGATTATTTGACAGGATATTTTGTTTAGACCAGAATTCTAGGTTACTAAAAATGAAATCTTTAATTATTCCTAAATCAAATTTATAACTATTGCTTATTATTTGCCCGCTCCAAAAAGCAACATGACCAAAACGATATATTAAACTTCGCCCAAATGGTATTGTTCTACCCTGATCATCAATCCAATAATAAAAATCTTTGGCAAATTTTTGGCTTCTTGAAATTAATTTATTACAATCAATACCCTTTACATATTTTACTAAAATCAAACTATAAAAATGAAACGCAAAAGCAATATAATAATCTCGTTGACAATAATCACCGTCTTGATACCAGCCATTTTCAAGATATAAACTTTCAATCTTCAGCCATGCTTGATCAATCATAGCTTGGCTATATCTAAAATTATTTTCTTTAAGGCCATAATTAACAATCAATAAAAAGAAATACCAATTACCGTATGGAAATTCAATTTCATTGATCAAATAAAGCCAATTTGTTAAACACGTTATTTCTTTTTCATCAAAATAACTAAATAATTTATCTTTACAAGCTAACAGCCCATATCCATATACAGCCATTTCTACTGCAATTTGTCTTGTTTTCGTAGTAGGTTTTAAAAATATACTATTATCAGTATTTTTCAATTCAAGTTTTATTTTTCTTATATAAGGCAAAATCATTGACTCATCATATTCACCACTAGCAATTAATGAAAATACTACCCATAATGGTCTTGAGATATATTCAAGTTCTCTTATTTGTTTTCCATAAGCTGTCCCACTATCAATAAACGAAAATGGATCTGGCAATATATTCTTTACATACACCAGCAAATCATCTCGATTATATAACTTGGATAATTTCTTCAAATTGTGATTCATCTACTTGATAATCCTCCATCGATAATCGTAAATACTTGTTATATTTAATTTGATCGTTTTTTGACTGGTATGATTTTGCAAGCAAATACTCTAAATAAGCTTTCTTTCTACCACGATGTTCATCCAATTCTTTTTCAATATCTGCTATATATTTAGTCGCTTTGTTCATTACAATATTAAAATGACGTTCATATTTAAAATATTGTCTTTGGTCAAACAGTAACTTCATTTCATTTAGAATTTTTTTACATTTTTTATCGTCTTCTTGATAACAATAATAATTAAAACCACATATAAGCACACTATTTAATTGATTGCCTCTAAGATTCAGCTTCATTAAATGATTGAATTGCTTAGTAACCTTTTGAACATCATTTATTTTTATTAAAGCAGTAAGCTTGTAATATTCTCGAATATAAATTGGGATCATTGTTCTAGCTACACGACTATCAACAATTTCAAAAAAATTATCATAATCTTCGGTATTTAAATAATAATAAAGTTTTACATAAACTCTCTTTTTCATTATTACTGTTATAACAAAAAATAGAGTTATAATTACTAATATCCAAATCATGTCGGTACCTCTAAACAATTAAAATAAAGGGTCAGCAAATATTTATTTACTGACCTGTATAACTTAACCGCCACAAATTCCTAACACTGTAAGAATTACTGATGCAGCAAACATTACCAATAATACAGTAATTGGCTTATTCTTTTTACGTAAATAAAAGAAAGAAATCATTGTTATTCCTAAAGGTAGCAAACCTGGCATAATTTGATCCAAAACATTTTGTAAGTTAAATACTGTTTCTCCAAAATCAGCCACAAATGTAGTTTTAAAACTTACATACTGAGCTGTCATTGCTCCTGTCATAATCAGACCTAAAACTGAAAATCCTTTCGTAAATGCTTTAATAGCTCCAGATTCTAATGCTTGTGAAATAAAAGTACTTCCTAATTTTAATCCGTATGTTGCTGCAAAATATCTAATCAATAAGTTAGGAATATTAAATACTAGTAAGAACAAAATTGGTCCTAACCAAGATCCTGATTGAGAAAAACCAATAGCGATCCCAATTGCAATAATTCTAAGTGCACCAACAAAAATTGAATCTCCAATTCCAGCAAGAGGTCCCATCAAAGCAACTTTAATTGCTTCAATAGCTGCATCATCAAAATTTAATCCAGCATCTAAAGCCGCTTTTCTTTCTTGTTCCATAGTAATTACTAATGAAAAAATAAATGGTGACATACCTGGAGTAGTATTAAAGAAGTCTTGATGACGTGACATTGCTTCATAAAACTCATCAGTTTCTTTACCATAAATATCTTCTAAATAAGGAATCATTGTCCAAGCATAGGTTGTTCCTTGTTGTTTTGTATATGAAGTACAAAACATTAGCCACATTGAACGCCAAAATACTGATCTAACAATCTTTCTTTGCTGCTTAGTTAATTTTAATTTAGTATCTGCTGTAGTACTAGTCATTGAAAAAATCCTCACTTTCATCTAATGTATTTGTATTAATATTGCTTCTATTATCTTCTTTAACCTTTCTTAGTTCTGCAAAAATAACTAATGCAGCAATACATGCACCAATAAAAGAAATTTGAACTAATGATAAGATCTTAGTAGATGAACTTGTTAATTGAATAGCACCATCTACTAAACTAGCACCAGTTGTATTATTATAGAACAAGAATGCTCCTAGCCCAAAACCTAAAAAGTAATATGCACATGTTTCTTTTTGCCATAATGTTTTTAACAATAACGCTAATCCAAGTGCAGGTAACATTGTAGAAGCAACTGTCATTGATTTTTGAACCCAATCAGGAATAGCATTAATAAATGCACTTACAGCATCAGTACCTAAATAAATACATACAAATCCCAAAACAAAATAACATAAATGGAATACTGTAAATTGGGCAATCCATAATCTTTTAAATCCTTTAACATTATGATCATCGATTAATTTTTCAAATTTAGGAACAATTGAAGTAACTACAATTTTCATTGCTGAATACAATAATGTTCCTAATGCAGCTAGTGGTAACGCTAATGTAACTGCTGTCGCTAAATCTTCACCTAATAAAAGCGCAAAAGCAGCTCCAAAAATTGAACCCATTGTAATATCACTTGGCATTACTCCACCAAGACTAACATTCCCAATAAATACTAATTCCAATTGTGCCGCTAAAACTATTCCTTCTTGGGGATGACCTAATAGCGCTCCAAGTAAAGCAACAATAAAAATCGGTCTACTCAATTGTGTTTGACAAAACCAGTCTAAAAACTTTGCTAAGGCTAATACAAAACCTACAATTATCGCATTTGTTACCATGTTATTTTCCTCCCATTAAATTCATAAAATCTTGTTTTGAATCACTTGGCAATGGCTGATGAATTATCTCAAGCCCGATACCATCAATTTCTTTAATTACTTCTTTATCTTGATCAGTCAAATAAACAGAATCAGAAATTTTGGTTTTATTAGACAAACTACCTCCGCCAATACGTCCATAATTTGCAATATTTAAAATTGGTTTTTCATCAATTTGTTTAGCCACTTCTAGTAAATCCTTAGGATCATTAGAAATTACTAAAATTTTCATATTTTCTGATCTAGGATCTCTTAAAATATTTACTGCCTTATCAATTGGCAAAATCGCTGCTTTAATTCCCGTCGGTGCAGCCATTTTTAAAGCACTTACTTGAATTTTATTACTTGCAATTTTATCACTTGCTACAATAATTCTTTGAATCCCTAATTCTTTAGACCACATAACTGCTACTTGCCCATGAATTAAACGATCATCTACTCTCATCATTGAAATCATTTTTATATTCTCCCTCTTCTTTTAAAAAAATTCATCATCACTAGAACTTTCCTGACTAGCAATATAATCATTTGATACTAACACAATCCCGTTTTTACAGGCTTCTATTTTTTCTTGAATATCTTGATCACTCATTGGTGCTGGAGCAAATAAAAGCTCAATAACCAATCCCATATTCATTCCACTAACTAATTTAATATTATCCATTTCAATTAATGGAATGCAGCCATTACATACACTGCCTCCAAGCAAATCAGCAACAATAATAAATTGAGTATTCGGATTGTCTTTAGCCATTTTTTCAATTTCATCACAAACGACCGAATAATGTTCACCAGGCATCATTTTAAAATGACATAAATTATCATTTTGACCAATGATCATTTGCAATGAATGTTGCATCCCTTGAGCCAATTTACCATGGGATACTAATACTATTTTTTTATCCACTATTTTCCCTCGCTTTCTACGAATGTTTACAAAGTAAACTGATTTACTTACAAATTTGTTCTACTCTATAAAGAAAGCGTTGTCAATAGTTTTATAACTTTATTTTAGCCATAAAAAAAGACATATATAAGGATAGAATTGCATAAAAAACGTTATAAAAAGTTAAATTTTATAATTTTAACTTAAAATTTTCTTATCTTTTTATTGACAAAACCGGTTTACTAATTTATTATAAATGCGTAACTGGTAGTTACTTACACCAAGACATTCCAGTAAGAGCATATATACCATTCCATATTTCGTTTTAACTGGTTTACTTCGATTGAAATATTTATCTTACTGGAATACCTAATTTATAGAAATGGAGATTTAACTATATGAAACAAAATTTTGATATGAATAGTTTTTCTTTAAAAGGCAAAATTGCTTTAATTACTGGTGCATCATATGGTATTGGTTATGCTATTGCTAGTAGCTATGCAAATGCTGGCGCAACCATTATTTTTAATGATATTAATCAAGAATTAGTAAATAAAGGACTTGAAGCTTATAACAAAGATGGAATCAAGGCTTATGGATATGTTTGCGATGTTACTGATGAAAACGCAGTAGATGAAATGATCAAAGATATCGAAAATAAAATCGGAACAATTGATATCTTAGTCAATAATGCTGGTATTATTAAAAGAATTCCAATGTGTGAAATGTCTGCACAAGATTTTAGAAAAGTAATTGATATTGATTTGAATGGTCCGTTTATTGTTTCTAAAGCTGTAATTCCATCAATGATAAAAAAAGGACACGGAAAAATCATCAATATTTGTTCAATGATGTCTGAACTGGGACGAGAAACAGTTAGTGCATACGCTGCTGCAAAAGGCGGTTTAAAAATGTTAACAAAGAATATTGCTAGTGAATATGGGGAATTCAATATTCAATGTAATGGTATTGGACCAGGTTACATTGCTACTCCACAAACTGCACCATTACGTCAGTTACAAGCAGATGGCAGTAAACATCCGTTTGATCAATTTATCATTTCCAAAACACCTGCTGCACGTTGGGGTGAAGCTCAAGATCTAATGGGACCAGCAATCTTTTTAGCAAGTGATGCTAGTAATTTTATTAATGGTCACATTTTATATGTTGATGGCGGTATTCTCGCCTATATTGGAAAACAACCACAATAAAAAACTAACAGGGAGTATATAATCATGAAAATTGCATTAATAAACGAAAATAGTCAAGCAACTAAAAATGAAATTATTTATCAAACTTTAAAAGAAGTAGCTGATGCTAAAGGATATGAAGTATATAACTATGGCATGTACGGAAAAGAAAATGAAAGCCAATTAACATACGTACAAAACGGTTTAATAGCTGCTATTTTACTTAACTCTAAAGCAGCGGATTTTGTAATCACTGGATGCGGTACTGGAAGTGGTGCAATGCTTGCACTAAACAGTTTTCCAAATGTTACTTGTGGTTTAGCAATCGAACCTACTGATGCCTATTTATTTTCACAAATTAATGGTGGCAATGCTTTATCATTACCATACGCCAAAGGTTTTGGCTGGGGGGCTGAATTAAATTTAAAATTAATTTTTGAACGTTTATTTGCTGAAAAAATGGGCGGTGGTTATCCAAAGGAACGAGCTATTCCAGAACAAAGAAATGCCCGTATTTTAAATGAAGTAAAGCAAATAACTCATAGAGATATGTTAACCATCTTAAAAGAAATTGATCAAGATTTCTTAAAAGAAACAATTGCTGGTGAAAAATTCCAAGAATACTTTTTTGCTAACGCTAAAGACCAGGCAATTATTAACTATATTAAATCTATCTTAGATTAAGAATCATTCAAAGCTATTGTGTCATTAACTGCTATCCATATTTTTCTCCTTATATATAATACAATAGCTTTGAAATTCTTTCTATTTTTGAAAGGAAGTACAATGAAAAAAATATTATTATTTGGTGAACCGTTAATTCGAATCACTCCTTTAAACAATCAAAAAATTGGCGATAATTGCCAAGCTTCTATGTTTTATGGTGGTAGTGAGATAAATATTGCAAGAACTTTAGCCGGTTTTAATCAAGATTCCAAAATATTTACTGCTCTTCCCAATAATGAAATCGGCAAAAGTTTTTTGAAATTCTTCAATAACAACCAAATTGATACATCTAATATTTGCTTAAAAGGTAAGCGAATTGGCCTCTATTATTTAGAAAATGGTTATGGTATTAGAAATAGCGAAGTATACTACGACCGACAATATACAAGTATTGATGAAATTAATGAAGCTGATTTGGATATTGACAATATCTTTAAAGATATTTCACATTTTCACTTTAGCGGAATTACTGTAGCAATATCTTCTAAAGTTAGAAATATTTTACAGATTCTATTAGAAGAAGCTAAAAAAAGAAATATTATCATTTCCATGGATTTAAATTTACGAACTAAAATGATTAGTGTTAGTGATGCAAAAAAGGAATTTAGTTACTTTGCTAAATATGCTGATTACTGCTTTGGAATTGAGCCATTAATGATTAATGATCAAGATTTAAGTATGTTCAATCGTAATAAAGCTACTCAAGAAACAATTAAAGCAAGAATGGAAGCTTTAAAAGAAGTATTTGGCTTTCGAGCAATTTTTCACACAGTTAGAAATGTTGATGAAAATAATGTCAATAAATACCAATGCTACTGTCTAAGCGATCAATTTTACAAGTCAATCACTCTCAAAACTCCATTGCTAGAACGAGTTGGAAGTGGTGATGCTTTCGTTGCAGGCGCATTATATCAAATAATCAATAATGCTTCTTGGCAAGAAACAATTGATTTTGCAGTTGCCTCAGGAACACTAAAATGTACTATCCCTGGTGATAGTATGTATGAAAATACTTCAAAAGTTAAAGCATTATTACAAATAAATTCAGAGATATCAAGGTGATAAAATATGACAAAATCAAATATAATTATTGAATTAAAAAAACAAGGTGTTGTTGCTGTTATTCGTGGTGATAACTTTGATGAAGGATATAAAGCATCTAAAGCTTGTATCCAAGGCAATCTTAAAGCTATAGAAGTTGCTTTTACTAATAGTGAAGCTGACAAAATTATTAATCATTTAACTAAAGAATTTAAAATTGATCAAACTGTTTTAATTGGCGCAGGAACTGTACTAGATGCTCCAACCGCTAAAAGTGCTATTATGGCAGGTGCTAAGTATGTTGTTTCGCCATCTTTTAATAAAGAAACTGCCATTATTTGCAATCGTTATGGTGTACCATATATTCCAGGATGTATGACCATTAAAGAAATTGTAGAAGCGATGGAAAGCGGTTGTGAAATTGTTAAATTGTTTCCAGGAAGTGCATTTAATCCAAGTTATATTAACGCTATTAAAGGACCTTTACCTCATGTTTCTATCATGGTCACTGGAGGCGTAAATTTAAACAACGCTGCTAAATGGTTTGAAAATGGGGTTGATGCTATTGGAATTGGTGGCGAATTAAATAAATTAGCTGTCAAAGGTGAGTTTGATAAGATATCTGAGATTGCAAATAAATATGTAAATACAAAATTATAAGCTACAAATTGTAGCTTTTTTTATTGACTATTTTTATTTTTTGAATATAATACATTGTTAGATTATTCTAACTTTGGAGGTTATATGTTTATTTATAAGATCATTACATTAATATGCTTAATTTTACTAGTTTTATGTTTTCTACCATTATTTAAAAGATACTTTAATAATCAAAAAATAGCTAAATTAGCTTCATATCATCAATTATATGCCTGGTTATTATTAGCTTTTTCATTGCTTCATGGTATCTTAGCTACTAAAAGTGCTGCGATGATCAGTGGTAAAATGGCTTGGCTTATTTTATTTTTAATTATTATCTTCGCTTATTTAATTAAACAATCTAAATCAAGCTGGAAAAAGATTCATTTAGTTTTATCAATTATCTTAGTGATTTTAGTGATAATTCATATCATTCATGCCATCATGATATAAAAAAAAAGAGGATTATTTAAGAAATGTCTTATAATCCTCATAATTTTTCTTCAACAATTCCGGTGTATTTAATTCATAAGGGCATTTGCTTTTACATGCTCCGCAGTTAATACATGTTTCAATCTTTTTCATTTCCTCTTGCCAATGTTTTGATAACCAGTTAGCACTTGGTGAACGTCTTAACATTAATGACATTCTAGCACATTGATTAATTTCAATACCCATTGGACAAGGCATACAATATCCACATCCCCGACAGAATTCACCAGCTAATTCTTGACGATCATGATCAATTACCTGTTTAATTTCATCATTTAATGCTGGTGGATTGTCATTATAACTAATAAATTCATCTAATTCACTTTCTTTTTGAATTCCCCAAATTGGTAAAGTATTTGGAAAAGTTGCTAAATATGCATAAGCAACATCACTACGAGTAATTAAACCACCAGATAAAGCTTTCATGCAAATAAAACCAATATCTTTTTCTTTACATAAATTGACTAGTTCTTCTTCTTTTTTAGAAGCTAGATAACTAAACGGAAATTGCAAAGTATCGTATAAATTTGATTCAACTGCTTCTCTTGCAATATGCAAACGATGATTGGTTAAACCAATAAATCTAATCTTACCTTGCTTTTTCGCTTCTAACATTGCTTCATATAATCCTGTACCATCACCAGGTTTAGGGCAAAAATCAGGATTATGGAATTGATAAATATCAATATAATCCGTTTTTAATAATTCTAAACTAGTATTTAGATCTTCCCAAAATTTTTCTACTGTCGTTGCCATTGTTTTAGTAGCGATATAAATATCTTTACGAACATCGCTTAAAGCTAAACCAATTTTTTCTTCACTATCGCTATAAGCCCTAGCGCTATCAAAAAAATTAATTCCATTTTGATAAGCTTTACGCAAAATAACTTTAGCTTCATCTTTATTAACTCTTTGTACTGGTAAAGCTCCAAAACCATTTCGATTTACAACGATCCCAGTTCTTCCTAATCTTACTGTTTCCATCTACTTTCCTCCTGCCATATATTTATATTATAGCACTTTTATCATCTTTAGGATTAAAAATCATGATTAATAATTTCAACTAATGAAAATTGATCATTTTCAAATTCAAACTTTAAGATGCAGCAATTGCGAATCCTTGATTTTTGATCTACTCGGCTATTTTTTGCAAAATAGCGCATAAAACCACGACAGGCAGCCCCATGACTAACTGCCAAAACTACCTGATGATCTTTTTTATTCATTACTTCAGTTAAAGTATCGGCCATTCTTTGGCGCATTTGTAATTCACCTTCACCACCGTAAGCTACAAAGAAATCACCATAAGGAAGCGGTGGATTCAAATCTTCACTTTCACCTTCAAAAAGACCAAAATTCCATTCTTTTAAACCCTTTAAACGGGTATAAGGAAGATTACAAACTAATTCTAAGGTATCGCTTGCCCTCTCTAAAGTTGAAGCATAAGCATGATCAAAAACAATACCCTGTTTTTTAAAATACTCACCAGCTACTTTAGCCTGCTTGATTCCATTTTCAGTTAATGGTGAATCACACCATCCCTGGATCTTTTTTCTTACGTTAAATAATGTTTCACCATGACGCATTAAATAAAGTGTTTTCTTCAAATTTTTTACCCCCTAAATTTTTACTTTGGTATTATATCATAAGTTACTAAAAACAAAATAAAATATTTGAATAATCAAATATTTACTGTATTTACCACATAAAATAAGGTAGAATTAAACAAAGGAGGCATTTTATGGAAACATACGGAATTGAAAAATATGGTCTTACCACAACGGGATCAATCTTTAGAAATATCCCACCAGGATCATTAGTAGAAAAAGCATTATTAAAGAAAGAAGGACGTTTAAGTAGAGCAGGCTGTTTATGTATTGAAACAGGTGAAAGAACAGGACGATCACCAAATGATAAATATATCGTTGATCATCCATCAATCCATGATAAAATTGCTTGGGGCAAAGTAAACCGCCCAATTTCACCAGAAAAATTTGATCAAGTTTATCAACAAGTTATTGATTATTTAAAAGATAAAGATCTTTATCTTTTTGATGGCTACGCTGGAGCTAATCCTAAATATTCATACGCTTTTAGAATAATAAATGAAAAAGCTAGCCAAAATCTCTTTATTTCTAATTTATTAATCAAACCTACACCTCGTGAATTACAACATTTCCAGGAAGATTATTTAATTTTAGCGGCTCCGGGCTGCAAAATTGATAAAAGTATCGGTTTAAATAGTGATGTTGCCGTCATGATCGACTATGCCCGGCAAATTATTTTAATTGCGGGAACCGGATATTCGGGAGAAATTAAAAAAAGTATCTTTTGTGTCATGAACTATGTTTTACCACAAAGAAACGTATTTACAATGCATTGTTCTGCCAATATTGGCAATGATGGGGATACAGCTTTATTCTTTGGTTTATCAGGAACTGGTAAAACAACTCTTTCAGCTGATCCTAAACGGCGTTTGATTGGTGATGATGAACACGGCTGGTCGCATACATCAGTTTTCAATTTTGAAGGTGGCTGCTATGCAAAATGTATCAACCTTTCTAAAGAAAACGAACCAGAAATTTGGGATGCGATTCGTTTTGGAGCAGTAGCTGAAAACGTCTGCTTATTTGAAGATACACGAATCATTGATTTTAATGATGATTCAATCACAGAAAATACTCGGGTTGGTTACCCACTTCAATTTATTGCCAATGTTGATTTAAATGGTGTAGCCCCTATTCCTAAAACTATTTTCTTTTTAGCAGCTGATGCCTTTGGAGTTTTACCACCAATTTCTAAATTAGATAAAAATTCAGCAGCTTATCACTTTGTTTCTGGTTATACTAGTAAGTTAGCGGGAACTGAAGATGGTATCACAGAACCCGAAGCAACATTTTCAACTTGTTTTGGTGAACCATTTTTACCACTTGATCCTTTGCTTTACGCCCAACAATTTCAAAGAAGAGTTAAAAAGGCTGGCGCTAGTGTCTTTTTAATTAATACTGGCTGGGTTGGCGGTAGTTATGGCGTTGGTAAACGAATTCCCATCAAATTCACTCGCGCGATGATCAATGCAGCTATTGATGGTGAATTAGACTTTGTCAGCTATGAAAGAGATCCATTCTTTAATCTAAGTATTCCAAAATTCTGTCCTGGTGTTCCTCAAGAATTACTTAATCCAAAGTCTACCTGGATCGATAAAGAAGCCTATGATCAAACAGCTGCAAGATTAGTTAAGATGTTCCAGGATAACTTTAAACAATATTCTAATTTTCCAGAAGATGTAGTTCAAGCAGGACCTGGTGGTACTTATAAAAAACGTCATTTTAATAAAGATTAACAAAAATGATATGACCTCAAGTCATATCATTTTTTACAAACGTAAATTATTCATTTCAATTACTTCAACCAATAAATTAATTCCGCCAACTAATAAATATCCAGCAATAAGATAATTAAAGATCACTGTTACTAACATTGGGGCAATTAAAATAATCATCCCGGCAATTAACGCTAAAATACCAGAAACACTTACCCAGCCATGATCAGCTATTTCAAAAAACGATAAGCGATAAGAAAACATTAACTTATTGATACCATACAAAATTAAAGCAACTCCTAAAATAAAACCAAACATCCAAATCGTAATTTGAGTCGGTGCCATCATAAATAAAATACCAATCAATATGTTAGCCACAGCTATCAATAAATTACCACTATAACGAATAAATGATGGTGTCGCCAAGTAATCGACAATCTGATAAATTCCTAAGATCAAAATAATTGCTCCTATTAGCAATCCTGTAAACGTAGCTAACTTGATTGGATTAAAAATACAATAAATCGCTAAAATGATCATCAAGATAGCTACTACTCCACCAATAATTCTAAGTGAGCGGATCTTTTTATTCCACTTATCAATTAACTGACTGCCTAATTGATCATCATATCTAAACATATTACCACCTCTAATTATATTTTAGGCTTTGATGTTTAAATTAATGTGAACTATGTATGGAAGCATAAATTGAAGTACTAATAATAACAATCCCCCCAACAAACTCATTTAACGATAAACCTTGCTTCAATAAAATAAACGCTAAAATAATACTATAAACACTTTCCATTCCCGAAATTAATCCCGCTAACTGGACATTAATATGTTTTAAACTGCTAATATAAATGCTATGAGCAATTGCTGTACAAACAATTCCTAAAAAGATTAAAATACTAAGATCTAAATAAGTATAGTTAACGCTGATTAAAAATAATGATGGTAACAGTATAACCGTAGCCGTTGCCTGTTCATAAAAACAGATCACGCGACTTGAATAACTTTTCGATAGATAGCGATTAAATAAACATAAACAAGCATAGCTCAAAGCACTTATTAAACCAATTACAATACCTAGGGTCATGTGGTTATTTAATGATAATTCTGGAACTGTGATCATCACTCCCACTAACATAATTAAAGCAATCAAAATATTTTTATAATTAAATGATTCATGAAAAACTAATGGCTCTAAAAAAGTTACAAAGAGTGGAAAAACTGAAAATGTTAAGGTACCGATAGCAACACTGGCAGTTTGAATTGATTTAATAAAAGTATACCAGTGTAAAGCCAGGATTATTCCGGCAATAATTACAACTAAATAATCTTTTTTGATTAAACGGATGTTTTCTTTTTTGATTTTAATTAATATCCATAAAAATATCGATGAAAAAAAGACACGGCCAAAAGTGACAGATATGGCTGGTAAAGATATAAATTTACTAATTACACCAGCTAATCCAAATAACATTACCGCTAGATGTAATAAAATAAGATCTTTTTTCATAAACTCCCCCATGATTAAAAAAAGGCTAAGTCAGCCTTTAAATTACATATAAAATAATACACATAAAGTGTAAAAAACTACCTAACAAAATCCATAAATGCCAAATACTATGCATGTAGCGATATTTGTTTTGCAGACCATAAAAAACTGTTCCAATCGTATAAGCCAATCCACCGGCAACTAATAAATAAATTCCCGACATACCGATTGCTTCAGGTAATAGATTAAATTTAAAAATAATGCCCCAGCCCATAGCTAGATAACAAATCATTGAAAACGTTGCAAAGTTTTCAATATCAATCGCATTTAAGATAATTCCAATTACCGTACAGCCCCAAACAAGAGCAAAAATCATCCAGGCCCAAAAAGGGTCTAATGGTCTAATTGAACAAAGCAGAATCGGTGTATATGTTCCAGCGATCAAAACAAAGATCGTACAATGATCCATAATTTGAAATACTTTCTTGCTTTTACGATTTGCCGGCAGGCCATGATAAATACTACTCATTGTATATAATAAGATCATCGAAACACCATAAATTATTCCTGAGGCAATTCCATAGCCACTATGATGAATAGCACCAAAAACTACGCATAAAACCAAAACCGCAATTCCAAAAGCACCACCAACGATATGTGTTACCATATTAAAAATTTCTTCACCTCGTGTATATTCAGGCAAGATACGATCATCCAATTTTGTTCGTTTCATTGAAATCCTCCAATCTTAATAAAAATATAATACGATTTACATCGTTATTCAATAGATATTCATTAGGATACACTTAAAATATATCCTTTTTATTAACAAACATGATAAAAATAACCAGTAATTTATACTGGTTACTTACAAATACAACGATCTTTACCACTACTTTTAGCCTGATATAAAGCCTGATCGGCCTGATTTAAAACTTGTAGCCAAACTTCTTCATCTTTAACAATCCCATAACTGCCACCACAGCTAATAGTCAAATAAGAATATTTAGCCATTGGTGGTACTTTTAAAGCTAAATGCTCAATTGTTTTGCATAATTCATTACCAATTTCCTGGAGTTTTTCCAATGTAGTATTTTCGACAATATAAATAAACTCTTCGCCACCATATCTAATCAAGATACCCTCTGTTAAAGCCAAAGTTAGAGCATTAGCAACTCTTTCTAAACACTGATCTCCTTTTACATGACCAAAATAATCATTATATTTTTTAAAATCATCAATATCGATCATTAAAACACCGGTTTTAATTGGTAAATAAGTATTTTTTTGATATAAAGTATCTAAATATTTATTCAAATAACGACGATTTAACAATTTAGTCAACGGATCATGATGAGCAACAAAATCAAGTCGGGCACTATTTTCAATAATCGTTTTATTTTTTTCTTGAATTAAATAATTGTTTAAAAACATCTGTCTAGTTGATTGATAATGATAATAACTAATAAATAAAGCCATTATTGTTATTGATACACTATTAATATAAGAACTATAATGATCAACATACTTATTAGGAAAAATCAACGCAATTGCACTAATTAAACCGATGTTGCCAAACACATATAAAGGCACAAATAACTTAGGCGGAAGATAAGTAAGAATCGAGATACTTAATAAACTAATAACATAAACATTAATATTATTAGAAACCCGATTATCATAAACCGTAACTGCCAGTGACCAGCAAAGTAAAAAGTAAACGAAAAAATTTTGGTAAAAAACTATCCTTCCCGATTTATTATTTTTTCGATAAATCATGGCTAGCGAAAATAAACAGACTAACAGCATGATGCCATACATTATCATATAAATTTTACTAGAAAAAGTATGAAATCTAAATCCGGTATAGAAACCGGCATAAAGCATATTATATATTTGAAAAAAGATTAGTAAGACAAAGATAATCCAAATATACTGTTTGATTTCATTTTCTAACGTTAATTGATACTCTTTTTCCTGACTTTTATTTAGTTTTATTCGCTTAAATAAAGGAATCAATTTCATATTTATACCTTTCTATACTTTCTTCATTTATGATATTTATATGATACCATTAAAATTCAAAAGATTAAACATATATGCAACTGTTTAATTACTATTTTAAGTTTTGATCAATAAAATCAAGATAATTCTTTTTAACAACCTCATCTTGATGATCACGATAATACCTAAATGATTCATCCAATCCATCATATAGATTTTTAGTGGTTTTAATTAATTGTTTTTGTCGACTTACATCTAAACAATATTGATAATCATAAAAACTAAAATAGTCCCGCTGATTTTCATGATTATTAACATAGACTATTTCTAATGGTGTTTTAACAATTTGATAACACATAGTAACAAAAGTATTCAAATCAACCAATTCTTCATTTCCCGCATTATAAATATGCTTTGGTGGATGAAGTTCCATGATTTGAACGATCATTCTAGCAAGATCTTCAACATGGATAAACTGTAATTTTAATTTACCATCCTTAGGCAAATAAAATTTTCGGTTTTTTAATGCACATTCAAAAACAAACGGTTCACGATAAACATTTTGCATTGGACCATAAATATAGGCCGGACGAATGATATAAGCATTAGGTACTTTTTCTAATAAATATTTTTCCGCTTCAATTTTATCAGTACCATATTGACCCCAAATTGAATTAGGACCAATTGTTTGTTCTTCACTAAAAGGCTGTTGATTCGTTTCTGGATATACCGCACTGGAGCTAATCAATAAATAATCTTTAAAATTGCCTAAAGCCATTAATAAATCTACGATATCCTGTTTATCATAGCCACAAACATCAATAACAAAGTCAAATGAAAGATTTTTTAGCTGATCTTTTAAATTATGACGATCGGCTTTAATCAAGTTAACGCCAGGCACCTGTTTACGCGTTCCTCGATTTAAAACATAGACCTCATCACCACGTTTTACAAAATAATCAGCCATAAATTTACTGACAAAAACTGTTCCCCCGGTAATCAATATTCTCATTATTTACAATCCCCCTTTTGGTTAATGATATCGATCAAAGTAACATCAGGATGATGATATTTTTCACGCCGTTCAATATCTTTTTCTTTTGACATATAAATTGCTTCCTGTCTACACCAGTGAAAACAAGCTAAGCAGGTAATACAATTATCACCAATAACGGCGTATCCATTTTCGATTTTAATATTATTCATCGGACACACTTTAACACAAATACCACAGCCAACACAATTTTCATCAACTTTAATTCCCCTCATATTATAAGCTTTTAAGCCTACTTTAGATGGCTTGGGAGTTTCGCTGTGACTATAATCTTTTCTAACTTGATCAGTAATTAAAGGGATTTGTTTTAAAATATTAGCTTTCTGGTTAGTTAAAGTTTCTTTAATTTGTTCCTTAGTACTTAAATAACTATTGCCAGGCATCGAAATTCCTAAATCTAAAGCCAGGCTAGCATTTTGCTGATGCAATAAATCATCTAATCTTTTGGCAATATCCCCAGGA
>NZ_JAGHEW010000372.1 GCF_017889095.1 Thomasclavelia sp.
AAACAATTATTTTCTTTAGCTAGAGCAATTAATTCAGTTAATTCATCTAAATTTGATGTAAATGGTTTTTCACAAATAATATGCTTGTGACTCATGAGTGCTTTTTTAGTATATTCATAGTGTAAATGATTAGGTAATGCAATATAAACAGTATCAATATTAGTATCGTTTAATAATTCATCATAATCATAGTAAGCTTTTTTTATTTGATATTTATTAGTTAAATTATTGATTTTTTCGCTAGATGCTTTTCTTCCTAAAATTGCTTCTAATTCCATTCCTTTAACCATATCGGCAATAGTTAAAAAATCTTGAACAATCATACCACTACCAATAATTCCTAGTTTCATCGTTAAATACCTCCACAAGTTAAATTATAAAACTATTATAACATTATTTATAATTTATTGGGAAAATGAAAGTTAAAAAAGATTCATATTGTACTATAAAATATAATAGAGTTTGTTTTTCGATAATGGTATCCCCTATTTTGTATTTTTACTCATGTTATATTTTCTTTTTTTATTTTATCAAATCTATAATTATATTGTATTTAAGGGAAATAAAAGCTAAAATAGGGAAAAATAAAATAATCTTAAAATAATTGTAGAGATAATGATAAATTATGATAAAATACAAAAGATAAAGGATGGTGATATCATGAATGATGATATTATTGTAGCAATTGCAACAAGTAGATTAGAAGCAGCTATTTCGATTATTAGAATAAGTGGTCCTGATAGTATTGCTTTTGTTCAAAAGTTTTTTACAGGAAAGATTTTAGAAAAACCAAGTCATACAATTAATTATGGCTATATTATTGATGAAGGTAAAAAAATTGATGAAGTTTTAGTTAATATATATCGTGGTTCACGAACTTTTACTGGTGAAGAAATGGTTGAAATTAATTGTCATGGTGGTGTTTTTATCACTTCTAAAGTATTAGAAGTATGTATTAAAAATGGTGCTCGAATGGCTGAGCGTGGTGAATTTAGTAAACGGGCATTTTTAAATGGACGTATTGATTTATCACAAGCTGAGGCAATTAGTGATATTATCACTGCTAAAAATAGCTATGCAACTGATTTAGCGTTAAAAGGAATTACTGGTAATATTAGTAATTTTATTGAAACATTGAAAGAAGATTTAATTCAAATCATTACCCAGATTGAAGTAAATATCGATTATCCAGAATATGATGATGTTGAAGAATTAACTGCTTCTTCTCTGCTTCCAAAAAGTACTAAGCTGTTAAAAGAAATGCAGACGATCTTAGAAAACTCTAAAAACATTAAATTAGTTAAAGAAGGAATTAAAACAGTTATTATTGGTCGTCCTAATGTTGGTAAAAGTAGTTTATTAAATGCTTTATTAGATGAAGAAAAAGCAATTGTCACTAATATTGCCGGGACTACAAGAGATATCGTTGAAGGAAGTATTAGTTTAGATGGAATTGTTTTAAATATGATCGATACTGCGGGAATTCGGGAAACTGATGATATAATTGAAAGTATTGGCGTGGAAAAATCAAAAGAGCTAGTTCATCAGGCTGATTTAGTGTTATTAGTAATTGATGGCAGTCAGGAATTAAGTAATGAAGATCTGGAATTATTGGAATTAACGAAAGAGGCAACTAGAATTGTTGTGATTAATAAAATTGATCAAGGTATAAAAGTCAATCTTGAAGGAATTAAAATAAGTGCTAAAGATAGTGATATTGGTGCGTTGATCAATAAAATTAAAGAAATGTTTGAATTGGGTAAGATCATTGATAACAATAATTATATCTTAACTAATGCAAGACAAACGATGTTATTACAAAAAGCTAGTCAGTCATTAAACCAGGCCGTTGAAGCAATGGAAATGAGTGTTCCAACTGATTTAATTGTAACTGATTTATATGATTGTTGGAGCAATTTAAAAGAAATATTAGGAGAAAAGGCAAAAGAAGATTTATTAGATGAATTATTTAAACGCTTTTGTATTGGTAAGTAGGATGAATAGAAATAAGGTATTAGAGTCAAGATTTTTAAATTTTTCAAGAGGATTATCAATTATTGCAATAATGTCATTTGTTTTATTTTTAATTATTAATGCTTTTAATACTGGTAGTGATGTTTTATTTATGGTAAGTTATTTACTATTAATGATAGCTTTGGTAGGTGCATTGCAGGCAGTATGCTTATATTTTATTGGTAAACATTATGGAAGAAAAGGTGAGTAAAAGTATAAATGAATAGTTTTGATAAAATATATCAGCGGATAGATTCTTTATTTCAACATGGATTAATTAATTTTGCGATTACTATGGCAATTGTATTTATTATTGTTGTTATTGTTAATAAAATAATTAATAAAATAATTGCTAAAAAATTTCCGGATCCGTTAAAACGAGTTTTTCCAACTAAAATCAAAAAAGCTGTTTTAATAGCTTTGATACTAATTATTGCTTTAAGTGAATTTAGCGCAATGCAATCAGTAATGACTACGCTACTAGCTAGTGGAGGAATTATTGCCGTAGTTATTGGGCTTGCTTCTCAAGAAGCGGCGAGTAATTTAATTAATGGTTTTATGATCATGAGCTATAAGCCCTATTCTATTGGTGATCTTGTCAATGTTAAAGAATATAATGTAACCGGAACGGTCATTGATATTTCAATGCGTCATAGTATTATTGAAACATTTGAAAAAACCCAGGTGATTATTCCTAATACAGTTATGAATAAAGCTATTATTGAAAATATTTCCAATGTTAAGAATCAAAAAGCTAATTATTTATTTATTGAAGTTTCTTATGAATCCGATATTCATCGGGCCATTGAAATAATCCAGGAAGAAGGTTATAAACATCCGCTTTGTTTAGATGGTCGAAATAAGACACAAAAAAGAAAGAAAGAACCAACTGTTAAGGTTCATTGTGTTGAATTTAATGCTAGTGGAATTCAATTAAGAGCAACACTTTTATCTAAAGATAGTACCACAGGATTTCAGTTATTATCGGATTTAAGAATTAAAATAAAAGAGCGTTTTGATAGTGAAGGAATTGAAATTCCTTATCCACATCAAGTTATTATTAGTGATAAAGAAATAAATAGTGAAAAAAAAGAAACCAGTACTAATCCTCAGGATTAGTTTCTGGTTCTTTTTCTTGAATCGTTAATTTTATTTTAGTAACTCGATTAGCTTTGATACCGGTTATTTTAAAAGTTAAGTTATCAATTGTTACTACGCGTTCTTGATTATCATCAGGAATTTCCCCTAATAACTCTAAAACAAAACCACTAACAGTATCATGATTAATTTTATCTATATTTAAATTAAGATTTAATTCATCATTTAAATCATCAATTATATAATTTCCATCCACAAGATAATTAGAATCATCAATTTTATGCCATTTTGGTTCATCATCAGGATCATATTCATCTTCAATTTCACCAACGATTTCTTCAATTAAATCCTCAATCGTTACAATTCCTGAAAAACCACCATATTCATCAACTAGAATAGCAATATGCTGATGATCTTCTTGTAATTCTTTTAATAAATCATCAGTATTTTTTGATTCTAAAACAAAATAAGGTTTTCTTAAAATACTGCGAATATCAACATTATCAAATCCTACTTTACGAGCTTCAATGACAAAATCTTTCATATTTAAAATTCCGATAATGTTATCAATTGAACGTGCGTAAACCGGAATACGGGTAAATTGCATTGTCATCATCTGATCAATATTTTTACTTAAATCATCTTCAATATCAATACAATATACTTCAGTTCGTGGTGTCATGATATTTAATGCTAAGCTTTCATCAAATTCAAAAATGTTTGTGATCATATCACTTTCATTTTCATCAAATACCCCACTTTCTTGACCACTTTTAACCATTGACTGGAAATCTTCACGTGATAAGCTTTCTTCAACGTTTTCATCTTTGATTCCAAAAATTCTTAAAACAAACTTGGTTGACCAAGATAAAATTTTAATAAACGGTGAAGCAACTTTACTAATAATTAAAATTGGTTTAGCACAAAACATTGAATACCATTCAGCCTTTTGTAAAGCGATTCGTTTAGGTACTAATTCACCAAAAATTAAAGTAATAAAAGAAATTAAAATAGTAATCAAGAAAACCGCAATCGTATCCGCATAAGGGATTGACCAGCTTTTTAAGACATTAGCCAAACTTACTGAAATTCCGGTAGCCGCACTTGCTGAGTTAAAAAATCCCGCTAAAGTGATCGCTACTTGAATGGTTGATAAAAAGTTAGTTGGCTGATCTAATAGCTTTTCGACTAGTTTAGCTTTTTTGTTTCCGGATACACTTAGGTTGTGAATTTTGTTTTTGTTGACTGAAACAATAGCCATCTCACTAGCAGCAAAATAAGCGTTAATTAATGTTAATACTACAATTAAAACAATTTGAAATGAAATCGACTCGGGGCCAGAATCCATAAATACAATACACTCCTTTTTCTAATATAATTATATAGTCAATATTCTAACAAATTTATATTTGCTTGTAAATAAGGGAAAATGTTAAGATTTGGTTTAAAAAAACGAACTATGGTTTAGTTCGTTTCTACACATTTAGATTTAAAGATCAAACCACCAATTACAAACATACCGGCAATGACAATTACGCCATATTTTGAACTATCAGTAATTTGAGTAATAATTCCCATTAATAAGGTTCCCATAAAAGAAGCCCCTTTTCCAAAGATATCAAATACTCCAAAGTATTCACTTGCCTGATTTTCAGGAATGATTTGGGTAAAGTATGATCTTGATAAAGCTTGAATAGCCCCTTGGAATACCGCGACAAATACTGCTAGTACCCAAAATTTCCAAGCTGTATCTAACCATAAGGCAAATACGGCAATGAAAAAATAGCCAGTAATACAAGTTAAAATTAATGTTTTAACTGAGTATTTTTTTGAAAGTTTTCCAAAGATCAATGAAAATGGAAAAGCAACTACTTGGGTTAATAGTAAAGCTAATAGTAAGCTGTTATCATCGATTCCTACATCTTTACCATACGATGTAGCCATTTCAATGATCGTATAAACACCATCGATATAAAAGAAAAAGGCAATTAAAAAATATAAAACCTTTTTATTATTTTTAATATTAATCAAAACTTTTTTTAAATTCTTTACCACCGGTTCTTTTACCGTAGTAAAGTTAATTTGATGATAGTTTTTTAATAATGGTAAAGTCATCAATAACCACCATAAAGCATTCATGATAAAAGCAATTGACATTGCCTGAATCGTTGATAAACCAATATTATTGGCTCCAAGAATTAAAAGTAAACTGATAGTAAAAGGAATACAGCTGCCAATATAGCCCCAGGCATAACCATGTGATGAAACTTCATCAACCCGATCATTAGTTGTAATATCGACTAACATGGAATCATAAAAAACTAAACTAGTTGATAATCCAGTTTTAGCGATAATAAAGATAGCTAGAAAAACGATCCAGCCAACTGGAATAGCCATGGCTGCTAGTGATAAAACACCCATCATCATAAAGAAAGTAAAGATTGGTTTTCTAAGATTTTTACGATCACCAACACTTCCTAAAATTGGACCAGCAAAAGCAACAATCAAAGTAGAAATTGAAATTGCATAGCTATAAAAAGCAGTTGAGTCACTTAAAGACATGCCAGCGCTGCTAGCTAAATTTTTAAAATAAATTGGTATAATCGTTGAAACTAATAAGACAAATGCCGAATTACCGACATCATATAAAATCCAGTATTTTTCTAATTTTGTTAGTTTATTCATAGTTGTAATTAAATCGGTTAGATATTTCTTGTTTATCAATTAAAAATTGATAATAACCGATAATCTCCTTTGCTGCAATATTTATCGCGTTATTAAATAACTCAATTAAATGATTTATGTCGTCAGTAATTTTAGCTTCAGGCTGTTTTAAAATAACCATATCAGTATACGTTTTAGCCTTAGCTAAAGTCATTCCTTTAATAATAATTTTTCTTTTTAAATCGCTTTTACAAAAGAATAACCAGTTGATCATTTTAAAATATTTTAAGGATGAATAGATTGTTTCATCTCTTAGGTTAAAAAATGGAGCAATGGTAGTTGCCATTTTTTTATTGATCTTAATTGATTTTGCGGGATACAAGTTAAATGAAACTTGATTTATTTGCATTAACCGGCAATCTAAATCCCGTTCAATGGCATAATGACTAATATTTTTATTAGTCATTGTCTGATCAACATAGTGATGACATTCACTATCTAAAATAAAATGATTGATAAAACCAAAAATATAAGCCATCATTGCTTCATTATTAATCAATTTTTTAGCGTTACTAAAAAATTCAGTAGCTATTTCTTGATGCATTCGATTACCTAGTGCATTAACATAATTACTTTTTAAAGGACGATAAAAGAAAAGAATATCAGGTCCCTGTAATCCTAAATTATAATAATCAAGATTATTTTTGATCATTGTAGATATTTTAGGATCATCAATTTTAGTCAATACTTGGTTGCCGAATTGTTGATGTGTGAAACTTGCGGGCATAATTTAACCTCCTGATTAGTTTATTATAATTGTCTTAAATGTTTTTGTCATCTTATATAGTTTAATTTTTAGTAAATTTTTATTTAAAAGATAAAAATTTATAAAATCATTTGCTATCTTGAAATAAATATATTATTCTAAAGCGTAAAAGACGATCATTGATCGTCTATTTAAAGTTTTGATCAAAGCGTGAAGATAGTGGAAGATCATTTTTTAAAGCTAAAACAAATTCATTAATAGCTTTAATAGATTCCTCGATACTTTGATTAAATAAATTTTCTAAGATAGTAAGATACGGTTCAATTGTTTTATTTTGTTTATAATTAACAACAAATCCTTGGAACCGTTTAAACGTAAAAGTAATTTTTAAAACTAAATAAATTAATGCTCGTTTATATATCTGGGGTGCTACTAAAAGGCGATCGTAAAATTTAAAACCAGTTAAACTTTTATAAATATCCTTTTTACTAGCACGATTGAAATAAATTTCAATATTAGTAACAATATCATCATTTATATGAACATGATTAGTTAAATGGGTTCTTAATGGATCTAAACCGTCTTTGATCATAAAATAACGATCTAATTCGGTTTCAATTTCAAAATGAGTTCTTTTGGTATTAGCCATAATTAAATCGACTTGGCTATGACAATTACTATCTAAAATAAAGTGACAAACAAAACCGCATAAATAAGCCAACTGGGCTTTGCTTTGAGTCTGTTTTAATTTTTTTAAAGCAGGCTCAAAAAATTCTCGCGCTATTTCTTTGTGCATTGATGAACCTAACCGATTAACGCGACTATGAAGATAAGGACGGTTATAAAATAAAATATCCGGTCCATGTAAGCCGATATTATAGAAATCAAGATAATCAATTAGAATTTGTTTTAATGGTCCATCAAGCTGATTTAAAACAATATTTCCTAAGCGATAGTGACTATAACTGGCAGGCATTATTTTAAACTATCGTATTCGCTAGCTTTAAAACCAACTAAAACAAGATTTTCGGTTTCAACGATTGGACGTTTCACTAACATCCCATCACTAGCTAGTAATTCTAATTGTTCATCTTCACTCATTGTTGGTAATTTATCTTTCAAGTTTAATTCACGATATTTTAAACCGGAAGTATTAAAAAAACGTTTAAGTGGTAAACCACTTTTTTGATACAGCGCCTGAAGTTCTTCTTTATTTAGTTTTTCTTCAACAATATGGCGGTCATCGTGTTTTAAACCTAACTGATCAAGATATTTTTTAGCTTTTCTACAAGTACTGCATTTTGGATATTCAATAAATTTCAACATTATTTTCACCTCATTATCATTCTACAACATTTTCATGATGAAAAGAAATATTATGCTTAATTTGTTTGAGGTTTTCCTATCTGATAGGAAGATGGTTTGTCACATTTTCTAGAATATTTATGGTACGGTAATAAAGGAGTTGATGAAGATGCTAAATAAGAGGCAAAATCATATCATCGATATATTAAATAATAATAATTGGATCACTGGTAAAGAACTGGCTAAATTATTAAATGTTTCTGATCGGACGATAAGATCGGATATTGATGTAATCAATAAATATTATGATTGTTTTTTAATTAAATCAAATAAACGTTTGGGTTATCAAATTGATGGAGCATTACTTTTTAAGCAGGATATTGAAACAAAAGATATTATTCCTCAAAATTCTCATGAACGTTGTGTTTATATTATTCGAAAATTGTTGTTTAAAAGTAAAGAAATCAATTTAATTGCCCTGCAAGATCAAATTTTTGTAAGTGGCTATTCAATCGATAATGATGTTAAAAAGATCCGGAAGATGATTAGTGAGTATCCTAGTTTGAAATTAGTTCGTTCTAAAAATTATATTCGTTTAGAAGGTAAAGAGAGCGATAAAAGAAAATTATACAAAGATTTATTGACTGAAGAAACTCATGGTAATTTCATGAATTTAAATTCAATTGCTGATTTATGGAGTAATTTTGATTTATTGGAAATTAAAGATATTTTAGAAGATGTATGTGAAAACTATAATTATCAAATGCGAGATATTGATTTTCCAATGATCATGATTCATGCCGGAGTAGCGATTGAACGAATTATTAACCATAATTATATAAATGGTCAAAAGATTAAATGTGATTTTACTAATCGGGTTGAATATCAGATTTCTTATCAGTTTTTTAAACGGGTAAGTGATTTGATAGGAATAGAGTTAGTTGAAGATGAGGTTGTTTTATTTGCTCAATTATTGATGGGTAGTTATCAGCAGGATAATGATGAAAAGAATTTGAAAATATCAACGAGTTTATTAGTTGATAGTGTGATTGAAAAAGTTAGAGATTATTTTGATATTGATTTTTCTAAAGATAAGGATTTTAAACGAGGCTTAAAGATGCATTTACAGTTGTTGTTACAAAGACAACAAAACAATGTCATGATCACTAATGTTTATCTTCAAGAAATTAAAAGAAAATATCCGTTAGTTTTTGAAATGGCAGTGCGTTCTGGTGAAGTAATTGGCGAGCTTTGTAATATGGTTATCAATGAAAACGAATTATCATTTTTAGCTTTACATTTAGGAGCTGCTTACGATCGCGTAAATTCAATCAAGCGTTATCGAGCTGTAATGATCATTCCCCATAATCAAATGTTATCGAATATGTGTGTTGATAAATTGAAATTACGATTTGAAGAACGGATGGTGATTGTTAAACAGTATGGCTTTTTTGAAGAAATGATGATTCAAAAACAAAATCCTGATTTAATTATTACGACCATACCATTAAAACATAATTTAAAAATACCAACGGTACAAGTTACTTTATTTGTAAATTATGAAGATGAAAGTAAAGTTTTTCAGACGTTAAATTTATTAGATAAGCAACGTTATCATGAAGATTTTGTAGCGTTGATCAATGAATTGATTAGACCGGATTTATTTCATGTCAAAAAGGAAATGGCAAGTTCTAAAAAGATAATTGACTTTTTATGTGATGAGTTAATTAGTAAAGGATTAGCAAGTTTAGAATATAAAAATGATGTTTTTAAACGGGAAACAGTTTCAGCAACTTCATTTGTTAATGGATTTGCCGTTCCCCATTCAATTGAAATTAGTTCTAAAGAATCATGTATTTCAATTATGATTTTAGATAAGCCAGTAAAATGGGGCAATTTTGAAGTTAAGTTAGTCTTGCTTTTAGCGATTAGAGAAACTGATAATCATTTATTGAAAATATTTTTTGACTGGTTAAGCAGTATTGTTAGTGATGCAAATAAGTTTAGTCAGTTATTGGAAGTTAAAAATTATCAAGATTTTATTAAACAGATCATTGAATAAGGAGTAGAAAATGGCAACTAAAGTAGAGAAAAGAAAAAGAAATAAAAAGAAAAAATATCATTATATTGATGCTTCAATGACGAAGAGATTTATTAGTTATTTAATTGACTGGTATGTTGGTGGTTTATGTACAGCTATTCCCATTGCAATTACATCACAGAAATTAACTAATACGATGCTGAATCAAAATATTATTGAATTTAAAGCGCCTTATGGTTTGATTGCCGGAATATTTGCCATATTGTTTGCGATTTTCTATTTTGTAATTGTGCCTACTTATATTTATCCTGGGCAAACAGTGGGTAAAAGAATTTGTAAGATCAAAATTATTCAAATCGATGATCAGCCAATTACGATTAAAAATATGTTATTAAGAAATTTGATTGGAATAATTGTAATTGAAGGAGTATTAGTTAGTGCTAGTGCTATTTGGCATGAGGTAGTTACGATTATTACTCAAGTTAATTTTGTAACGCCGTTAATGTATGCTGGTTTTGTTGTTAGTGCTATTAGTATTTTATTGTATTTGTTTAAAGGAGAACATCGTGCTTTGCATGATTACTTAGGCAAAACAAAGGTTGTTGCCTGCAATTAATTTCCTAAGTCTAGGAAAGAGATGTAGGTCCTAAAATTGGTTTTAAAATTTATAATATAGATAAAGGAGTGTTATTATGGAAGGTTTAGAGTTAGTAAGTTTTAAAATTATTTCAGCAGTAGGTATGGCTAAATCTAGCTATATTGAAGCAATGAAAGCCGCTAATGATGGTGATTTTGCTTTAGCTGAAGCTAAAATTAAAGAAGGAGATGAATCATTTACTGGTGGTCATAGTGCTCATGGTGAATTGATTCAAAAAGAAGCTAGTGGGGATCATGTAGTTCCAACTATCTTATTGATGCATGCAGAAGATCAATTAATGTCAGCAGAAACAATTAAAGTAATGGCATTAGAAATTATTCGTTTAAATAAACGAGTAGCTGCAGTAGAAAAATAGTAATAAGTATGCAAATACTATTATAAAAAAATTTAGGGAGGCAAAAAAATGAAAAAAGTGTATTTATTCTGTAGTGCTGGAATGTCTACAAGTATGCTTGCAAGCAACATGCAAGATGTAGCTAATCAGCACAAACTACCAATTAAGGTAGCTGCATTTCCTCACAACAAATTAGAGGAAATTATTAGTGAAGATCGTCCAGATTGTATTTTACTTGGACCACAAGTTAAATACATGTATGACGAAACAGTTGCTCAATTTGGAAGCCAAGGGATTCCAATTGCCGTTATCGACCAAGGTGATTATGGTATGATGAATGGTGAAAAAGTTTTAAAAACAGCAATTAAATTAATCAAAGGAAACAAAAAATAAAAATAGAAAGAGAGAAAAACTATTATGATGAAAAAACTTGAAAAAGTTTTGATGCCATTAGCTGAAGCTATTGGACGAAACAAGTATTTAGTAGCAATTCGTGATGGTTTCTTGGTTTCAACACCATTATTAATTGCTGGATCTATTTTCTTGTTAATTGGTAACTTCCCAATTACAGCTTGGACTGACTGGATTGAATCAGTAGTAATCAATTCAAGTACAGGAGAAACATTAGCTGCTTTTATTGCTAAACCAGCTAGTGCTACATTTGATATTATGGCGATTTTTGCCGTAGTCGGGATTGCATATTCATTTGCTCGTCAAATGAAAACAGATAAAATCTTTGGTGCTGCAGTAGCCGTAATGTCATGGTTTTTATTGATGCCTTATACAGTTGAGGGAACAATTACTGTTGGTGGTGAAGAAGTAGCTGCCAGCTTATCAGGATTACCACTTGGCTGGATTGGTGCTAAAGGTATCTTCGTTGGTATTATCGTTTCATTTGTAGCGGTACATATTTATGCCTGGGTAGAAAGAAAAGGCTGGGTAATTAAAATGCCTAAAGGGGTACCACCTACAGTTGAAGAATCATTTGCAGCGTTAATTCCAGCAGTTATAGTTATGGTTGTATTCTTTGCCATTAACTTATTATTTGGATTCTTAGGAACAAACGTATTCCAAATTATTTTCGAATTCTTACAAACACCATTATTAAACTTAGGGGATACTTTAGGAGCAATGGTTATTGCTTATATCTTCTTACATTTATTCTGGTTCTTTGGTGTCAACGGAGGATCAGTTGTAGGTGCGGTATTTAATCCAATTCTACAAACATTAGCAGTTGAAAACTTAGAGTTCTTTAAAACTGGTGTTGGTGAAGGACATATTATTTGCCAACAATTCCAAGATTTATTCGCAACATTTGGTGGTTGTGGATCTACATTATCATTAATTATTGCGATGCTTTTATTCTGTAAATCTAAACGAATTACTGAATTAGGTAAATTAGCATTAGTTCCAGGTATCTTTGGTATTAATGAACCAATCGTTTTTGGTTTACCAATCGTATTAAACCCAACAATGTTAATTCCATTTGTTTTGGTACCAACACTAAATATCGTTGTTTCATACTTTGCTATGGCAATGGATTTTGTACCAATTTGTAGTGGGGTACAAATCCCATGGACAACACCAGTTATTATTTCTGGTTTCTTAGCAACCAATTGGGTTGGAGCCCTGTTACAAGGAATTCTATTAATCGTAGGAATCTTTATCTACATGCCATTCATTAAGATCATGGATAAACAATACTTGATCGATGAAGCTAATGCCGTAGAAGAAGATGAAGATGATGATTTTTCATTGGACGATTTATCATTTGATGATTTATAATAGATAAAGGAGGCAATCAAATGAAAGTAATTATGATCTATGACCAGATTCAATCAGGTGCTGGAATTAAAGATGATCACATGGTTCCTTTAGGAGCTAGTAAAGATCCTGTTGGTCCAGCGATTATGATGGAACCTTATTTAAAGAAATTGGGTGGTCGTGTAGTTGCCTGTCTATATTGTGGCGATGGTTTTTATGAAGCTAATCCTAAAGAAGTAAGTCGTAAATTATGTGCGATGGTTAATAAATTAAAACCAGATGTAGTAATTTGTGGACCAGCTTTTAATTATTTAGGATATGGTAAAATGGCTGCAAATATTGCTTATGATATTAATCAAACAACTAATGTTAAAGCATTTGCGGCAATGTCAAAAGAAAACGAAGAAACAATTAAAGAGTTTAAAGATAAAATTCATATTGTCGAAACACCTAAAAAAGGTGGAACTGGCTTAAATGAAGCATTAGATGGAATGTGTAAATTAGCTAAAGCTCTGGTGGATAACGAAGATCTAAATCCAATTACTTCAAAGTATTGTTTTTAAATTAAAAAAGGATGCCAGATGGCATCCTTTTAAAATAAATAAAAGGAGGAAAGAAAGATGTGGGGTATTATCGCAACATGGCGAATGGCCTTAGAAGGAGTAAGTAAAGCTAGTGAGATGCTAGCAAACAATGAAGATGCTGGTGATGCTATCGAAACAGCAGTAAAAGAAGTAGAAGATTTTCCATATTATAAATCTGTTGGTTATGGTGGATTGCCAAATGAAGAAATGGAAGTAGAATTAGATGCTGCTTATATGGATGGGGATACTTTAGATATTGGTGCTGTTGCTGCTATCAAAGATTATGCCAATCCAGTAAGTATTGCCAGAAGATTATCAAAAGAAAAAGTTAATAATTTATTAGTTGGTCAAGGAGCTGAAAAATTTGCTCATAAAGAAGGATTTACTCGTAAAAATATGTTAACTGATCGTGCTAAAATTCATTATCGTAATCGGGTAAAAGAAGTTCAGGAACAAGAAATCAAACCTTATGCTGGTCATGATACAGTTGGAATGGTATGTTTAGATAGTCATGGGAAAATGACTTCAGCAACTTCAACTAGTGGTTTATTTATGAAGAAAGCCGGACGAGTTGGGGATTCACCAATTTCTGGTTCAGGATTCTATGTTGATAGTCGTGTTGGTGGTGCTAGTGCTACTGGTTTAGGCGAAGATGTAATGAAAGGCTGTGTAGCTTATGAAATCGTTCGGTTGATGAAAGAAGGAATGCATCCTCAAGCAGCTTGTGAAAAAGCAGTAAATGATTTTGATTTAGAATTAAAACAACGTCGTGGTAAAGCTGGAGATATGTCACTTGTAGCGATGAATAATAAAGGAGAATGGGGCGTAGCTACTAATATTGAAGGATTCTCATTTGCGGTTGCTACTGAAAATGAAGAACCAACAGTTTATTTAACTGAAAATATTAATGGTAAATGTGTACACACAGTAGCTAGTCAAGAATGGCTAGATAATTATATGAAAACAAGAATGGCGCCATTAGAAGAAAAATAAAATGGAAACAGAAATTTTAAATAAGATTGATGAAATATCAAAACAAATGATCGATAG
>NZ_JAGHEW010000373.1 GCF_017889095.1 Thomasclavelia sp.
GTTTTAAAAATTGATAAAGTATTTATTACAATTCCTAAAAATAATTATGAAAAAGAAAAGAAAGTTTTATTAGAGATAATTTCTAAATATAAGATTGAAATTATTGCTATTGGTAATGGTACGGCTAGTCGCGAAACGGAAGCTTTTATTGCTGATTTGATCAAAACCAATAATTTAGATGTTGACTATGCTATTATTTCGGAAGCTGGGGCATCGGTTTATTCTGCCAGCAAACTAGCCAAAGAAGAATTCCCGGATTTCCAGGTTGAGGAACGTTCGGCAGTATCGATTGCCAGAAGGCTGCAAGATCCTTTAGCGGAGTTAGTAAAAATCGAACCAAAAGCTATTAGTGTTGGTCAATATCAACATGATATTAATGCTAAACAGCTTGAAGAACAGCTAGACTTTGTAGTCGAAAAAGCGGTAAATAGCGTTGGTGTTGATATTAATACGGCTTCAGCTTCATTATTACAATATGTAGCGGGATTAAATAATACTGTCGCTAAAAATATAATTAAATATCGTGATGAACATGGTAAATTTACAAATCGTAAAGAAATTAAAAATGTAAGTAAATTAGGAGAAAAAACTTATCAGCAGGCGATTGGATTTTTACGTATCTCTGGTGCTAATGAACCATTTGATGCAACCGCAATTCACCCGGAAAACTATGATCAGGCTAAAAAATTATTAACACTTATTGGCGGGAATGCTAGTTTATTAGGAACTAAAGAAATTGCTGAAAAATTAGCCCAGATTGATAAAGTAAAAGTATGTGCTGAATTAAAAATTGATAATTATACATTAGATGATATCATTGATAGTTTTATCAAACCAAATCGTTCACCGCGTGATGATTATCCAACACCATTATTAAAAAAAGATATTTTAAAGATTGAGGATCTAAAACCAGGAATGTTACTTGAAGGAACAGTACGTAATGTTGTTGATTTTGGAGCATTTATTGATATTGGTTTAAAAAATGATGGTTTAGTACATATTTCTAAGATTTCTAATGAAAGAATTAAGCATCCTTTGGATAAACTAAGCATAGGTGACATTGTTGAAGTATATGTTATTGATGTTGATATTAAAAAACATCGTGTCGCTTTAAGTATGATTAAATAAAGGATGAGTTGATGAAAAAGTGGGTTTTAAGCGTTGTAGCAATACTTATAGTTGGAATATTAGGTTTTTTAGCTGTCGATGAAACTACTTCTAAAAAAGTAGCTTATCAAGAAACTAGTGAAGAAGATGAAGTAATTGAATATGATGAACTAGTCGAATATATTCATCTATTTAAAACCGGAGATATTATTAATATTGAAAATTCCAATTATTTAAGTTCTTATGCTATACCAGGTCGTTGGAAACACACCATTTTCTATTTAGGAACATATCAGCAGTTTAATGAAGTATTTAATCAAGAAGATAAATATTATCAAGAGATTAATAGTCATTATCAAAGTAAAGATGAGATTTTAGTACTTGATAGTAATTCTTCTGGGGTAAAAATTAGGACTTTTGACCAAATGGCCAATTTAAAAGAAACTTCTTATCTAAAGGCATTAGCTTGTTATCGTTTTAATGAAGATAATCAGTTTTTAAAAAACTATTTAAATCGGGCTTTAGATTATTTAGAAACACCGTATGATTATAGTATGGTAACTTACGATGATAATGCTCTATATTGTAGTGAACTGGTTTATTATGCGTTACTTGCAAATGATATTGAAGTAACAAAAACAACCAAAATTGTTGAGCGGGAAGTTATCACGCCAACTGATTTAAGTGAATTTTTAATGACTTTAGATAATGTTGAATATATTGGTTTATTGGAAAAGAAAAATAATCAAGTTAATTTAAAATAAAAATAAGAAAAGGTGGCCTTTTCTTATTTTTTATTTAAATAATTCAGTTGATAAATAACGTTCACCAGTATCTGGCAATAAAACAACAATGTTTTTATCTTCGTCTTCAATTACGCTAGCACCATGAAGCGTGGCTCCAGCAGTTATTCCCACTAATAAACCTTCTTTTTTAGCTAGAAGACGGGCAGCATCATAAGCTTCATCACTAGTTACAGTAATAATTTGATCAATTAAATCAAGATCTAATATTTTAGGAACAAAGTTAGCTCCAATTCCTTGTAAACCATGAGGCCCAGCTTTACCTTTTGAAAGTAATGGTGAATCGGCTGGTTCAATACCAATGATCTTGATTTTTGGGAATTTTTCTTTTAAAACACGAGCAATTCCCGTAATTGTTCCCCCAGTACCAATTCCAGCGACAAAATAATCAATATCATCTAAATCTTCAATTATTTCTAAAGCCGTACTTTCTTGATGAGCTAGCGGGTTATTAGGATTGACAAACTGTCCAGGAATATAACTGTTTTCAATTTTCTCTTTTAATTCATTAGCTTTATCAACGGAACCTTGCATTCCTTTTTTAGCTGATGTTAAAACAATTTTAGCGCCATAAGCTTTTAATAGTTTTTGTCGTTCAATGGACATAGTTTCTGGCATCGTTAAAATCAGTTCATTACCATAAATAGCACAGGCAATAGCCAGTCCAATGCCAGTATTACCACTAGTTGGTTCAATGATCGTTGTTTTTTCATTGATCAAACCATCTTGATAAGCTTGTTTAATTAATTTTAAACCGACCCGATCTTTGACACTGCCACCAGGATTGAAGAATTCAACTTTCGCAAATATTTTATTGTTTAAATTTTTGGCTTGTTTAAAACGCTCAATTTCAATTAAAGGTGTTTTGCCAATTGTTTCTAAAACACTTTTTTTAATCATTATTATTTCACTTCCTTTGTTTAGTTATACCATAATTTTATAATTATCGGTATAAAAAATAATAAAATAATTTAGATTGTCATTAAAAAAATAGTTGTTTATAATAAATTAAAGGTGATAGCAATGAAAGATTACAAATATTTACAAGTTTATCAAACAATTATTGATGATATTGAAAATGGTTATTTAAAATACCAGGATAAAATTCCTTCAATTAGACAAATGGCCAAACGTTTAGATGTTAGTCGAACAACGGTTGAAAGTGCTTATTTACAGTTATTGATTGAAGGTTATATTTATGCTAAGGAAAAAGTAGGATATTATGTTGATGTTCAATATCCTAGTCAAATTAAAAATTTAAAGACGAGTCAAGAAATATATAATGAAGATAAAAATGAATATCGCTTTGATTTTAGTGGTCGTTTTGTTGATAGTGAAAGTTTTAATTTAGATATTTGGAAAAAATACATAAAAAAAGCTTTAAATCAAAGTGAGGCGTTAATGAGTTATGGTGACCCTTTAGGAGAACCTTCATTAAAACTAGCTTTACAGCAATATAGTCATGAATATCGGGGGTTAAGTCGTCCCCTTGAACATTATATTATTGGGGCTGGATTTCAAATTTTGTTGTACCACATTTGCAGTTTGTTTGCTAAAGATAACCTGGTTGGAATTGAAGAAGGTGGTTTTAAACAGGCGGAAGCGGTATTTCATGATTGTCATTTACAGGTTGTTAAACTGCCAGTTGATGATCAGGGAATTACCATTGAAGGATTAAAACAAGCTAATTTAAAATTACTTTATTTAAATAGCTCATCGGGCGGTTATCATGGTCATCCCTTAAAACAACAGCGTCGTTTGGAAATAATTAATTATGCTCGTAAAAATGATGTTTATATTATTGAAGATGATCATAATGGGGAATTGAAGTTTAATAGTAAACCCATTGATGCGATGTCTAAACTAGATAATGAGCGAATTTTTTATATTGGTTCTTTTTCAAAGTTATTATTACCATCAATAAGAATTAGTTATATGGTGTTACCTAATTTATTAGTTTCTACTTTTTATCAAAAAATAAATGGCTATCATCAAACAGCATCAAAATTAGAACAGCTGGCATTAGCGATGTATATCGAAGATGGTCAATTAGCTAGGCATTTAAAACGCCTTCGAAAACACTATCGAAATAAAGGTAATCATTTATTAAAGCAGCTTCAAAATACTTTTCCTGATCATCATTTTGAACTGTATGAAACAGCTTTAAAGATAACGATGTCAATCGATGATAAACTTACTAATGATTATATTAAAAAAGCCCAGGCAAACAATATTTTAGTTACTAAAAACAGTACCAATCAAATTGCTCTATCTTTTTCAGGTATCTTTGATCATGATATTGATAATGCTGTTGCTTTATTGAAAGAAATTTGGGATTGATAGTAAACATGAACAAGATTTATTATGAAATAACTAAGATGCTGGAAAATCTTCCGATTGCTATTTATCACCACTATAAAACACCTTATCAATTAGTAAAGGCTCATTGGCATCGTTCATTAGAATTAACTTTAAATTTAGAGAGAAAAGTAGATTTTTATAATGGGAGCCATCATAAAACAATTTGTGAAAATCAAGTAAGTATCACTAATAGTGAAGAAATTCATTATTCAATTCCCCATTATGATTGTTTTGAAAATAAAATCGTTGGAATTACGTTACAAATAAATTATTCATTTTTAAAACGAATTATTCCTGATTTTGATCACATTTACTTTATCATTAATCAACCTGATATTGAAGCAAAAATAGCTTTGTGTATTAAAAATATATCAAATTTAAGCAATAGTTCAAATGATGATAGATATATAAAAATGTATCAACAACTATTAGAAATAATTGATTTACTATATCATAATTGTACAACTGAAAAAACTAATTATGAACCAAAGAAAATGAAAGAAGTTTTACATTATATTCATCAACATTATCATCAAAATATACTTTTATATCAAGTAGCTAATCATTTTGGTTACAATCGTGAATATTTTGCTAGATTATTTAAACAAGAAGTCGGGCTAAGTTTCAAACAGTATTTAACTCGTTATCGATTGTATCAATCAAGCTTATTATTAAAAGAAACTGATAAATCAATTTTAGATATTGCTTATGAATTGGGTTTTTCTAGCGAAAATCAATTTATTCTTAATTTTAAAAAATACTATGGGATAACACCAGGAAAGTTTAGAAAGTCACTTTTTAAATAAAAACTAGTCAATAATAAGATATAAATCCATTTAAAATATTTTTACAATGTATTTAAGGAGGATGGATATGAAAAAAATTATTACTAGTTTATTATCGATCATTACATGTTTAATGATCACATTATTACCGATTGCCGGTAATGAAATATCTACTATTAATTTTACTTTGCATTCAACAGTTTATAATTATGGTGAAGCAATTGATCAAGTTGTTTTAGATACATCTAATTTAAATATTGATGAAAACAGTTTGACTACTGATCAATTTAAAGTATTGGCTAGTGCAACTTCACCATATACTGATGAATCGATTATTGAAATGATCGAAGCTGATGGATTACAGCATTGTGGTTTATACAGCAATGTTGAAAGAAAAATTGAAAAAGTAGAATACGTTCAAGGAAAGATAACTTTATTTTTAGCTACTGAAAAAGATGGAGCCGGGCAAGGTACATTAGATTTTACTGCTAATTTTGAAACAGCTAAAGGGTGCAATCTGACATTAGATATTGATTATACAATTGAGTTATTAAAACCTTTGCAGTTACAAGATGGAAGTATCTTAACTAATGAAATGGTCCAATTTATTCAAAATGATGGAATTATTAATGAAGAAATTGCTAAATTTAGCTCTGGTGAAGCAATGGGGTTAAAATATCAGTTATATACTCCAGAAAACAGCAATGATGGAAATAAACATCCGCTGATTGTTTGGTTACATGGTGGAGGTGAATCTGGATATAAGGGAATCTTATACAACAATGTTGCCCAGTTAAAGGCTAATCGTGGTGCTGTTACTTTTACTACAAGTGAAGCTCAAGAAATATTTGGTGGTGCTTATGTTTTAGCTCCACAAGTTCCTGATGAATGGTCTGATCATTTAAGTGATACAAAAGCTTTGATTGATCAAATCGTTGCTAGTTATCAAATTGACGCAAATCGGATATATTTATATGGATGCTCAGCTGGCGGTTATATGACTTTAGATTTAGTAGTTCATAATCCTGATTATTTTGCTGCTGCAGTTGCTACTTGTCCAGCAATCGACCAGGCTAATATTGCTACATACGGTCAAGGAAGAAATATTACTGATGAAGAATTATTGTCGATTAAAAATACACCACTTTGGCTAGTTCAGGCTAAAAATGATGGAACTGTTAAATATGAAGAATCAGCATTAAGAGTTTATAATTTACTTAAAGGTAATAATGTTATTTTAACAGCGTATGATAGTGTTCAAGTTGATGATGAGATTTATTCTGGTGGTCATGAATCTTGGGTTTATACAGCCTTAAATATGCCTGAATATAATGGGGAACATGTATGGCAGTGGTGTGCTAAACAAGTTTTACCTGTCAAAGAAAGTGTTGAGGAAAAAACTCCAAATGTAGAATCTAAATCAGAAACAACAGTTAGTGTTAAAACTGGTGATGATAGTTCACTAGTACTTTATCCTTCGTTATTAGTTGTTTCAATGTCATTAGTAGGATATTTATTTTTGAAGAAAGAAAACTAAATAAAAAAGAATTCAATTTTGATGATTGAATTCTTTTATTTATTTAAATGCTTACAGCTATAATAAGCTGGAATACCATCTTTATAAGGAACATAAACTTCTCCTTGAATTAATGGATAAAGATAATCATATAATTCTTTAGTAATATCATTATGTTCTTCATTGATCCAGTCAGTTGGTATTTTTTGTTCAAGATTAGCTACTTTACGAACATCATTAGAAATATATTCGATTTTATAAGGATCATTAGAAACACGTTTAAAGCCCATTACTTGACCTGATTCTTTATGCATTGCCGTTTCAATGGCAACTTGTCCAATCATAAAAGATTCGTTTAGATCAGTTTTGCTGGCAATATGCATTGCACATCGTTGCAATACATTTAATTCAATACTACGAACTTTACATTGGAATCTTTTAAATACTAATGATTCCAACATTTTACCGGTACCTGAATGTAAGACATGACCGAAAGCATCTTTTTTAGCGTATTTAGAGTTATCATCTAAATAATGTCCATCTTTATCTTTGATTCCTTCACTAACAGCAATTACGACACAACGTTTGCGTTTAAAGACTTCGCTAATATCTTCTAAAAATTTATCAGGATCAAAAACTACTTCTGGTAGATAAATTAAATCAGGTGCATCGTTATATTCATTACGAGCCAAGGCGGCGGCAGCAGTTAGCCATCCGGCATTTCTTCCCATGATTTCAATGATCGTTACTGATTGTAACTGGTAAATTAAACTATCATGAACAACTTCTAAGATTGAAGATGCAACATATTTTGCTGCTGAACCAAAACCGGGAGTATGATCTGTACCCATCAAATCATTATCGATTGTTTTAGGAATTCCAACGAATTTGATCGGACTGTTGATCGCTTTAGCGTAATCATCTAGTTTCATCACTGTATCCATTGAATCATTACCACCGATATAGAAAAAATCAGTAATTTTTAATTCGTTTAAAATATTAAATAATTTTTCATAAATATCTAAATTTTCTTCATGAGTAGGTAATTTAAAACGACAAGAACCTAAATACATTGCCGGGGTTTGTTTTAAAGCATTGATTTTTTCACCAGTATTAAACTCTTTTAATAGATCCATGTATCTTCCTTCTAAAAGACCTTTAATACCATTGATCATCCCATAAACATTATCATAAGCTTCACTTGTGCTAGCTTTATGAATAATACCTGCTAAACTTGCATTAATAGCTGCGGTCGGTCCCCCAGATTGACCAATAATACAATTTCTTTTTTCCATGTTAATCTCCTTTTACGATGACATTCTAACATTTTTAGACATTAAAAAAAAGTAGTTAATGCTTTTTTCGTATTCCAAAATATAGTAAAGCAGCTAAAGCGATTATAATGATGCTATTAATAAGCCAAGGAGATGATTTTTTAGAGTCAGAAATAATTTTTATTTCTAAAATATCTTGCTGATTTAAAAATTCAAGTAAGTCGATCGTTACATGATCATCATTTATTTTACCATAACTAGTTTCTTGAATTTTTCCTGGTAGATGAATCGTTAAATTGATTTGTAAACCGACATCTTGTAAAGACTCTAAAGAATAATTATTTTGAATATCTTTTAATTCACTAGTATTTAAAATTTGATTAAATATTTCTTGATTGAAATTAACCTCGTAAGTATTGTTTTCTTTTTGATAACTTAGATATTCTAATAGTGTTTGATTGACTGTTTCTGGGGCAGTCAGGTTTAAACCGGTATATTTAGTACCATTGATGGATTTGGTTAATTCTTCAATTTGCCAGGTACTGAATTGATCTTTGGTTAAATTATTTTGTAATTCATCAAGATTGATATTGGAAGCATCTAAAAGTTTTTCTTGGCAAAGCAAATCAATTGACATAGTAGCTTTATTTTGATTTACATAATCTATATTAATATCACTTTTAACACATCCAGTTAGAAAAAACAGTATCCAAATTCCTAAAATTATTTTTTTTATCATTCTTTGCACCTCAAATACTATTGTGCCACAATCTATAATTTATATAATTAAAATCTAGACTTGAATTAATTAAATGAATATAATTTAACTATGGTTAACATATAGTTCATATTTGCACTTTAAAATAAAGTAGGTGATATAGATGAAAGTAGAAGTAATATATACGAATAAATCAAAACATATCAAACCAGTTGCTGAGGCAATGGCACGCTGGGTCAAAACTTATGCTAAACCGCTTAATGAATTTGATAATAGTGCTCAGATTGATTTGTTATTAATTGGCTTTGATGATTCGGTTAGAAAAGATAATGAGTTAGAAACTTTTATTAAACAGCTAAACCGTAAAAATATTCATAATTTGGCGTTATTTAATGCTTTTTATCTAAATGATCATAAGATGACCAATATGATCAAGCTATGTCAGGAAACTGATTTACCATTGATGCGAGAACAGTACTCTTTTAAATTAACATTTAAGCAGTTAAAAGAAATTGATCAATGTGTAATTGATGGTGCTAGATTGTATATTGAAGACATGCTAAATATTGTTCGTGATTATTATTGATATAGATAAAAGATAATATATTAAATTTAACTAAAGTGATAAAGTTAATATATTGTCTTTTTTTGTTGGAGTAAATATCCCTTTTAGCTAGCAAAATTGAAATATCTATGCTACAATTTTATCAATCTTAGGAGGAATTATTATGGATAATAAAAAATACGGTTTTGAAACATTACAAATACATGCGGGGCAAAAACCTGATCCGGTTACCAAGGCAACAGGGATGCCATTATATTTATCAAATGCTTTTACTTTTGAAGATGCTAATCAGGCAGCTAGGATCTTTGCTTTAGAAGAAGGGGGATATTTCTATTCACGTTTATCTAATCCGACTGTTGATGCCTTGCAACAAAGAATGGCAGCTTTAGACGGTGGCGTTGGTGCGGTTGCTTTTGCATCAGGTACAGCGGCAATCATGGGACTAATCATGACGGTTTGTCAAAGCGGTGATGAAATTGTTGCTGCTAATAATTTATATGGGGGAACAATTGGATCACTTTCTGGAACTATGACGACAATGGGCTTTAAATCTCATTTTGTCGATCCTAAAGATTTAGAAGCATTAGAAGCTAAAATAAATGATAAAACAAAAATTATTTTTGTCGAATCAGTAGGAAATCCTAATGGCGATATGCTTGATTTTGATGCGATTAGTGCAATTGCTAAAAAATATGGAATCTTATTTGTTGTCGATAATACAACACCAACACCATATTTATTTAAACCAATTGATCATGGTGCTAATTTAGTTGTTTATTCAACTACTAAATATTTAGCTGGTCATGGTAATGTCATGGGTGGAATTATTGTTGATGCGGGTAACTTTAATTGGAAAGATAATCCTCGTTATCCATTATTTAATACCCCAGATAAAGCATATCATGATATCGTTTATGCTAATTTAGGTGTCGAAGCTTTTTGTACTAAAGCGATTGCCAAAACATTACGTGATCTAGGTGGCTGCATGGCACCATTTAATGCCTATATGACATTGCTTGGTTTAGAAACACTATCACTAAGAATGAAAAAGCATGTAGAAAATTCTCGAATCTTAGCTAAATTCTTAAACGAATGTGAAGATGTCAATTGGGTAAGTTATGCAGAGTTGCCTGATAGCCCTAATTATGAATTAGCTAAAAAATATTTCCCTAATGGTTTTGGGGGATTATATACATTTGGGGTAAAAGGTGGCGTTGAAGGTGGAAAAACGGTTATTGATAATATTAAGTTATTTATTCATGTAACTAATTTTGCTGATTCCCGTTCATTGCTTACACATCCAGCTAGTACTACTCATGCCCAAATGTCTGAAGAAGAACGTTTAGCTGGTGGTGTTAAACAAGAAACAATTAGAATGTCAGTTGGTTTAGAAGATCCTGAAGATTTAATTAATGATTTAAAACAGGCTTTTGCAAAAATTAAATAAACAAAAAAGAGATTTCCAATTTATAGAAATCTCTTTTAATTACTTGTTATTTTATGATCATTGCATCTTGAATTGGCATTAACGGATTATCTTGATCAATGCGATCATAGAATAAGATGCCTTCAAAATGATCTAATTCATGTTGTAAACAAATTGATAAAAAGCCTCTAGCGACAATTTTTACCTCTTGATCTGTTAAAACATCGTAACCTTTAACAGTTACTTTAGCGTAGCGTGGTACATATCCTTGAACTTCATAATTTACTGATAAACATCCTTCGCCATCTTTTAAATAAGATTTTTTTTCAGTATAAGAAATGATCTTTGGATTGGCTAGAGCATAGTCATCAGCCTTAGTGACATTTCCTTCTTCATCAAAATCTAATACATGAACAGCTAAAAGTCGTTTAGGGATTCCTAATTGAATTGCAGCTATTCCCACGGCCGGACGTAAATCGTATTTTTCAGAAGTTTCGGGATCTTGAGAATTGACTAAAAACTCGTGCATTTCTAAAAGTAGTTTACGATCTTCATCACTTAGAGGTAATTCAACTTCTTGGGAAACTTCACGAATTAATTTATCGTTATCATCGATTATATCTTGCATCGTTATCATAATTTTCACCTCATTTAAAATTCTGATAGTATTATATCATAAAATGAGGTGAAATAAATACTTATCCGACTCTAATTCGAGAATTTCCGCAAATGATCAATAATAAAAATACTACTAAGACAATGGCAAACCAGTTAGTAGAACCAAATCCACCACAACCACAGCTAGAAAAACCAGTTGAGCAGCTATTGCATCCACAGCAGCTAAATGGATTAGTGATATAAGGATTATAACTGTTGCAGCCACAACCTGAATAATTAAATCCGCAGTTCATATTATCGCCTCCTTTAGTATATCCTATTCTAATCTTTATCTTTTGTTTGGGTTCTTGTAGATAATCATGAAAATTTCAGTTATAATATAAAACATTAAGAGGTGAGATTTATGGAATACAATTATCCTATCGATTATTCTTGGACAACTGAAGAAGTAATCGATGTCGTTGAATTATATAATGCGGTTGAAAAAGCGTATGAAACGGGAATAAGCAAACCAGAGTTTATCAATGCTTATCGCAAATTTAAAAAAATAGTTGATAGTAAAAGTGCGGAAAAACAAATTGATCGGGAGTTTAAAAAAATAACTGGCTATTCAATTTATGCAGTAGTACAGGCTGCTAAAAATCAAGATTATCTTAAAATGGGAAAATAACAATGAAATTGATAAAAAAAATAAAATTAACAATAAAAAAAATTAAACAGTTATTTAAAAGTCGCGGCGTTGATAAAGCGATTTATTTGAGCACTTTTATTTTAGCCGTATTTGGGATCATCATGATTGGTTCAGCATCAATTGGTAGTGTAACTAAATATGGAACACCGTATGCCCTTAAAAATATGGCAAGTCAGGCAATCTTTGTGATTGCGGGAGCAGGAATTATGATTTTTATTGCTCGAGTTTTTAAAACTCGTTATATTACTTATAGTTCCTCAATGAAATTATTCTTATTAGGAATCTTTTTAATGATCATCTGTCTTTTTTGGAGTGATTCAAAAGGATCACATGCCTGGATTAAATTTGGCAGTTTGTTTAGTTTGCAGCCAGCCGAATTTATGAAAATTGGGATGATCTTGATCATGAGTTATTTTTTAACTGAAAGTGATAAAGCTTTTGTTGTTAAAGGACGTTTTAAAACACAGGCATTAAAAAGTGCATTTTATAAAGAAAAGTTTTTAAAATGTGTATTTTTGCCCATGATGTTAGTAATGATCGTAGCGGCAATCGGATTATTTATTCAAAATGACTTTGGAACAACGGTCATTATTGTTGCTATTTGTTTTGTTTGTTTTATTGCGACACCGCGGCGTTATTTTAAAAAATATAAACGAATTGTCTGGGCCTTTTTGGCAGTTTGCGCTGTGTTATTTTTAATTGTCGGAACAACAGTATTAAAAGGATATCAGATGAGCCGGATCACGACCTGGTTAGATCCTTTATCAGATCCTTATAACACTAGTCAACAGCTAGTAAATGCCTTAATTGCTTTTAAAAATGGTGGTATCTTTGGCTTAGGTTTAGGAAATTCTACCCAAAAATTTGGTTATATTCCCGAAGCCCATAATGACTTTATCGGGGCCATTGCTTATGAGGAATTAGGAATAATCGGATTAGGGCTGATCATTATTCCTACTTGTATCATTATTTTTAAATTGTTAGGTTATTCACAAAAAATTAAAGAAAATAAATCCCGAATTATCTTACTTGGAATTGCTTCATATTTTTTCTTACACCTATTAATTAATTTAGGTGGGGTATCCGGACTGATTCCAATGACTGGGGTTCCATTATTGTTTGTTTCTGCCGGTGGTTCTTCGACGGTAACCGCTTTTACAGCAGTAGGAATTGCTCAGGCCATTATTGCAAAATATAATCGTCAAAAACTTGACACCGAATAAAATCATGATACATATATTATATTAGGTGATTTGATGGATGAATTTAAAGAATTTTTAAAAACAATCCCTAGTATTAAACAAGATGTATTAAATGGCCGTTACACATGGCAGCAATTATATGAAATCTATGTAATGTATGGCAAAGATGATAAATTTTGGCAGCCATATAAAACTAGTGGTAATATGAATTTAAATATGCTTTTTGATATAGTTAAAAATATTGATTTAAATGCTTTATCAAATAGTTTAGCTTCAATTGAAAAAGTTTTAAATGTAATTAATAGTTTTATTGATAAAAAAGAGCCTGATCAAGAAAGAAAATGGTATGATGAATGACCAGCTGCGTTATTATTTACGCTATAATCCAAAATGGTATATCATCTTATCACGTAATCCAAGTGAATATGATCATTTAGTTCAAGAATATAAAGATGGTAAAAATCAGGCTTTTATTGATAAAATTGACCAGGTATCAATGTTAATAAATATGATAGAAATGATGATGTGAAATGGAAGAAATTTTAAATAAATTAATTGAACAAATTAAATTAGATCAACGTTATCTTGATTATCTCGAAGCAGAAGAAAAACTGCATTTACCAGAAATCGATCAGCTTTTGCACCAGTATCAAGATAAATTAAATGAATATGAATCATTAAAGGTATATGATAAATATATTGACAATCAGCCTTTAAAAGATGAAATCAAAGAAATCAAGATGGAAATAAGTAAAAATCCAGATATTATTGATTATTATCAAAAATATCATCAATTAAATGATTTTTTAGAACAAATTACAAAAATAGTTTTTGGTAATATTTCTAATCAGTTAGATTTATCACCATATCAATTATAGAGGGCTTATGAGAGTTATTGCAGGAAAGTATAAAAGTAGACAATTAAAGACCGTAAAATCAAATTTAACGCGACCAACGACTGATCGTAATAAAGAAAATATGTTTAATATTATTGGTCCTTATTTTAATGGCGGAAAAGTATTGGATTTATTTGCCGGCAGCGGTGGTCTAGGTATTGAAGCGATTTCTCGTGGTTTTGATGAATTATATAGTGTTGATAAACAATATGCGGCTTTTAAAGTAATCAAAGAAAATTTTGAGCTGTTGAAACTAGAGCAGGCCCAGGTTTTTAAAATGGATTACCAAAAGGCTTTGAAAAAGTTTGCAGATGAACAGCTTAAATTTGATTTAATCATTTTAGATCCTCCTTATGGCAAAAACATGGTCAACGGGATCTTAGAATTCTTACTTACTAATAAAATGTTAAATAATAATTGTACGA
>NZ_JAGHEW010000374.1 GCF_017889095.1 Thomasclavelia sp.
CTGCTCCGACTGTTCCCAAATCTCTATGATGCATTCCTTTCATGAGATTGTACACATGAACAAATCCAGTTAAACCCGCTGTTTTTGCAGCAGTAATATCTGCAAAACTAGCATCAGTATGCCCTGCTCCTACAGTAATTCCCTTACTTGTCATATAACTAATAATACTCATATCTGAACGTAGCATTTCTGGTGCTACCATTACATACTTCAGATGTCCGTTACAAGCTTTGATATAACGATCAACACATGCTACATCAGGCACCATCTGGTAATCTATATCTACACCTAATTTATATTTTTCTCCAATCCAAACTGCTTCTAAATTTATTCCTAACACTTCCGCACCAGAATAACTTTTTTCGTCTATAACTTTGGCGACTGTATTAAATCCTTCAAAAGAATCTTCTTCCTTTCCTTTAAACCCGCCTGTAGGACAAAATCCTGTAACTCCTTCTTTTGGCAAATGTGCACTCCAAGCATGAAGTCCTTCAACACTTATACTACAAGTATCATTACCATTCCATCCATGACAATGAATGTCTAATAAACCTGGAAGTATTCTATTATCATTAAAATCATAATTTATTTCTTTATAATTATAGGGTAGTATGCTCCATATCTTATTTTCTTTTATTTCAATTTGCAAAGGTTGAAATTTTTCCTCATACCATACATTTGTACTTTGAATAATCATATTACTTTTCTCCTTATAAAGTCTATAGCATTAATTTGTATATATTTTCTACAACTTTTTAATTTAATTTAGTAAATACATTAAGTTCAGCATCACTGCCATTACTAAAACATAACCTATATTCCTTTTTTCAATATTGCTCTCTTTCACATTAAACTCTTCAAAATTCTTTTGACGTTCCCATACTCATACAGTCACTTGTGCAAATCAAGCAATATCATGATGTGTCGTATAAGTAAAGATATCCGGCATAACAATCACAAATTCTGTACCATGCACACAATTGTATTTCGCTGACAATTCGTATTCTAAATTATAGTTTGTCTAATCTTGTGTTTTATCAACACCACATAAATTATTACGAGCCATCATACCTGCCCACATAATATTTGTAATATACAGTTTGATAATTAAACAATATCTATGTTAGCTCCAAATCTAGTAGAGAGAATTTTGGACGAAAGTTCCCCCAGAAGTGCCACGTTTAATCATTTTCTTTTCTTTAGTAATAATTAAATTTTGAGATTTTTCACTCCCAAAGGCAGCTATAATTAATATTAGTTCTATACTCAATGCTTTATTCCATTCATAAAAATCCAAAAAATCTCCCTCATATTGAAATATTAAATTTTATATCCTACATATCGATATATAACAATTTCCTATTTGCTCGTGCTTGATTTTCATCAACTAATTCAATATCGTTTTCCTTATCTACAAAAATTACTGGAATCGTCATATCGTATCCCTTTTTTCTTAAGCCTTCTAAATCAAATTTCATTAACAATTGACCTTTTTTGATTTTATCACCTTGTGTCACATAAACATCAAAGCCTTCTCCTTTTAGTTCTACAGTGTCAATACCAATGTGTATAAGAATTTCCAAACCTTCTTTATTTCTTAAACCGATGGCATGTTTTGTTGGATATAGCGAAACGACTTCACCATCTATTGGAGAATAAATTTTATTATCTGAAGGGATAATTGCTATTCCATTCCCTAGTGTTTTTGATGCAAACACTGGATCTTGCATATCTTCAATTTTTTTTATTTTCCCATTTACTGGAGAATCAATTGCCATTTTTTTGCTTCTGCCAAGCATAAATTTAACTAAAACTGCTCCAATGATCCATTCAATGACGAATACAAACGCTGCATATACCCAACTACCTGCAAGTTTAAATGTAGGTAAAGCCATTATATTAGGCAGTCCAAAAGCATAAACCTGTATTCCAAACATTCCACATATTCCGCCAGTCAATCCGCCACTTATAGCCATCGGTAAAGCATATCTCTTATCTTTCACTAAATAGTTATATAAAGATGGCTCAACTACACCACCAACAAATAATGCTATTAAACATGAAATTGCATTATTCTTTTCTTTCTTAGTTTTCGCAATCCATAATGCACCTAAAGTAATAGCATGTACTGAAAAAGCTGCAGCTGCCCAAATAGCATACATTTGTGAATATCCATATAAAGCAAAATCATTTAAACATAATGCAACCAAAACCCAATGCATCCCCGTAACTACTGCATATTCAAATGTAACACCTGCAAAGATGCCAGCAATAATTGGTGAAATAGTCCATAAAGAATTAAATGCCCAGCCAATAAACTGTCCAAAAAAATAAGCAAGTGGCCCAAAAATTATTGAGGTTAATGGTGCAAATATAATCAAACAAAAAGTTGGTATTACAACTGTAGAAACAGAGCCCGGAACTCTTTTTTCCAAAAATCTATATAAATAAGAATATAACCAAGTAGAAATTAACGCGGGCAATACTTGTGATGTATAGTTACATAAATATACAGGAATACCAATAAAATCTACTATATCTCCGGTATTTTTCATCAATCCAGTAAATGTTGGTTCCATAAGCGCTCCAGCAATACATGCAGCGATAAATGGATTTACTTTAAGTTTTTTTGCTGCAGAAATTGCGACTAATATTGGCATGAAATAAAATGCTGAGTTACTAATCGCATACAAAATACAATATGTAGATGAGGCAGTATCTAATAATTTAAAGTATTCCAATAATAAAATTAACCCTCTTATCATTGCACATCCAATAAGTGGTGAGATAAGTGGTGTCATAGTTCCAGAAATATATTCTAAAATAGCATTCCCAATCCCTTTTAATGTAAATGCTTCTTTTTCCTTTACTTCCATAGCATCTTGTCCATCTAAAAATTTTAAAACATATGGATAATATTTCACAACATCACCTCCAATAATGATTTGACATTGTTTGTTAACAATATTCATCCCAATTACACCTTCAATATTTTCAACCTTAGTTTTATCTACTTTGTTTACATCTATCAATTCTAACCTTAGTCTTGTTGCACAATGCGTAACACTAATAATATTTTCTTTTCCACCAACATTTTCAAAAATTAAACTCACTCTTTCTTCTAAATTCATTTTTCTTCTCCTTCTCTTTTTATTTTATCTATATCAACTTGTATCAAGCTGTTTAATGAATGATCCAGCTTTAATCATACATTAATTCATACAAGTAACTGCAATAATAAAAAAAAGCAAAATCAAAAAACTAAAAATAAGTTTAATGGTTTTGCTTACTTAATGTAATGACAAGCCTAATTATTTAATATATTTTGTAAATGTATAGCTAAATAAACAACTTCTGCGTTGGTAATATTGTATCCATATCTTCTAGCAATATAGCTTTTAATAACTAATGTACATTTATAAACTCTTTGATAATTTTCTTTAATAAACAATTCCAATTTTTCATCGTAATTAGAATTAATAGACTCCCTCTTCATGACTCTCAAGGAAAAATATTTAAGATGTGTAATAAATCTTGAATACTCATAAGTATTTGCTTTTAACTCAATATTTAAATACCTTCTTATAATATCAACTACTTCATCTACTATCTCGATGGAATGCAATGTTTCATTAATATTATCTAAATTTAAATTAATAAGATGGGTTGCAATAAAGGCAATCTCATCATTATTTAAATTAACATTATATACTGTCTTTAGATGATCGCATGCTTCACTAGCAACATTATATTCATCTTTATAAAAAGTCTGAATCTCATTTGTAAGAGCATTAGTTAAATAAATTCCTTTTTTTAATCTTTTTACTGTCTCATTAATATGGTCAGCTAACATTAATAATGCC
>NZ_JAGHEW010000375.1 GCF_017889095.1 Thomasclavelia sp.
CATCAGTAATATTGATAATTTGTCTAACATCTTTTTCAATATAAGTTTTCACATACGATGCATAATAACGTTGCCAATTTATATCTTGATCCTGTAATTCCGGCATTGAACCACGATGAATTGTTTGCCACAACGTTTTATAATCAACAAGATGTTTTTTTCTTTCATTTATATAGTTTTCACTTGGTATAAAAGGCTGATAAAACTGAACGTTATGAATTTCTCTTAAAGACAGTCCTCTTAACTCAACAATTGCCATTCTCCCAGCTAATGTTTCACTCACACCTTTCATAAGTTCAAATGCTTGTGATCCGGTTAACGCAAAAGAGCCTTTTACTCTATTTTTATCAACATACATCTTTAAATATCTAAATATTTGCGGGGCATATTGGACTTCATCAATTAATAAAGGTGGTTCATTATTTTTTAAAAATAAATTCGTTTCTTCAATCGCCTCAGTTAAAACAATTGGATCATCAAAAGTTACATATTCAAAATTATTACAAATATACTTCAACAAAGTTTCCTTACCAACTTGTCTAGGACCAGTAACCAGAATAATTGGAAACTGCTTTAAGCACTCCTTTATAACATAATCAATATGTCTTTCAATATACATAATATCACCTCTTTTCGACTAATCCACGATTTAATTTTATTATGATTTAAAATATAAATTTTATCAATCATTAATCATGTTCATGGTTTATGCAAGTGCTTAGTTATTATTTATCTATGTTTATTACATTACGATAAAATACTTTAGCTGATTTAATATTTATGTTAGTATTTTTATAGGTGGAGGTATTTTTATGATTGTTGATAAATTAAATGATATTATTAATGGAAATAATGAAAGTAGTACTATAATAAATTTATGTATCTTTATTAAAGAAAATATCACTACTATTAACGATATGACGATCGATGAGATTGCTAGTGCATGTTTTATGTCTAAGGGTCAAGTGTCAAAATGTATTAGAAAACTTGATTATAAAAACTATGAAGAATTTAAATATGCCTGTAATGATTATAACGATTCTCTTATTACTAGAACTGGTATCTTTAAACACGAATATACTTTAAAGCAAAATATTGAACAGTATACCAATTCATATATCAACACTCTTTTAAATATTCTACCAGTTATTAATTATTCATTATTACAAGAACTTACTAATGATATTATTAATAGTCGTAAAATTTATGTTTATGGTCATGGTGATGTTAGAACAGTATGTTATCTGATGCAAAGAGAACTTAATACTATGAATAAATCTGTCATTATTTGCGATGTTGATTATCTAAAAAAATATCACTATCAAGACTCCGATCTTTTAATCATGTTAAGCACAAATGGTCAAACTTTCCATTATCATAAAAGAATAGTTTCTAGAATTTTAAAGGAACAGGTTTCTAAATGGTTAATTACCTGTCAAAGCGAAATAGACTTTCCTGATAAAAAATTTGTCATTCCAACAAGAAACTCTGTTTATAATGAATCTTTGATGCTTTATCTAATTAATTTATTATTAATGAATATTAAACATAATCTCTAAGTTTCCGTTTTGGAAACTTTTTTGCTTTATGAAAGGATTAATCTTATGATAAAACCAACAAATAAAGGAGGTTAGATTATGGTATTTCCAAAGAATTTTTTATGGGGCGGAGCAACTGCCGCTAATCAAGTTGAAGGTGGTGTTTTTGAAGATGGCAGGGGTTTAGCTAATGTCGATTTAATGCCACTAGGTAAAGATCGTTATAGTATTGGTACTGGTAATATGAAAATGGATAAATTTGATGATGATCATCTTTATCCTTCTCATCAGGCAGTTGATATGTATCATCATTATCAAGAAGACATTGCTTTATTTGGTGAATTAGGAATGAAAGTTTATCGTTTTTCAATTGCCTGGACCAGAATATTTCCTAACGGTGATGAAGCAGAACCAAATGAACAAGGATTACAGTTTTATGATCATATTATTGATGAATGTTTAAAATATAACATTGAACCTTTAGTTACGATTAATCATTTTGATTGTCCAATGTATCTTGTTAAAAAATTTGGCGGTTGGCGTAATCGTCAAATGATTGATTGTTACTTAAACTTAACTAAAGTTTTGTTTAAACGTTATCAACATAAAGTAAAGTATTGGTTAACATTTAATGAAATCAATATGATCTTACATTTTCCATTTGTTGCTGCTGGTTTGCAATTTGAAGACAATGAAAATAAAACTCAGGCAATGATAACTTGTGTTCATCATCAGTTAGTTGCCAGTGCCTTAGCTACTAAAATGGCTAAAGAAATTAATCCCGAATTTCAAATTGGCTGTATGTTAGCGGCTGGTTCCTATTATCCAGAAACATGTAATCCTAATGATTATTGGAAAGCACTTTGTGATAATCGTGAAGTTTATATGTTCATTGATGTACAATCACGCGGTTATTATCCACCTTATGCTTTAAAGTGGTGTAACCAGCGTAATGCCACAATTCCATTTGCCAAAAATGATCAAAAAATCCTTAAAGAAAACACCGTTGATTTTATTAGTTTCTCTTACTATTCTTCACGAGTAAGCAGTTCTAACCCTAAAAAGGGGCAACAAACCGAAAGTAACATTTTTGCTTCTGTCATCAACCCATATTTACAATCAAGTCAATGGGGCTGGCAAATTGATCCATTAGGTTTTCGTATTACCATTAATGAATTATATGACCGCTATGAAAAACCATTATTTGTAGTTGAAAATGGTCTAGGTGCTAAAGATACTCTTGAAGCTGACGGAACTATTCACGATGATTATCGAATTAAATATCTTCAAGAACATATCAAAGCAATGAAAGATGCAATTGAATTAGATGGTGTAGAAATGCTTGGTTATACAACCTGGGGATGCATTGATTTAGTATCTAATGGTACTGGTGAAATGGAAAAAAGATATGGCTTTATTTATGTTGATAAGGATAATCAAGGTAATGGTACTTTGAAAAGATATAAAAAAGATTCTTTTTACTGGTATCAAAAAGTCATCCAATCAAATGGAGAAATATTATAAATAGCTGCTTAATTTCAGCAGCTATTTTTTCTAACTAATTCTATTTTTTCTTTAGTTTTACAGTGAGGACATTGTAAATAATAAAAATCTATATATTTATTCATATTTCCTAAAGTTTTGATAACTGACGGTTTCCACTTATAATTGCATTTACTACATTTAAAATAATACTTATTTCTAAGATAAAGTGATCTAATTATACAAACTAAAACAATAACTAAGATTAAAATAATTATTATCATTTTATCGATTTCCAAATTTCTTAACTAATTTTTCCATCATACTTTTAGAAATACCAAATTTTTCACATAATAAATCTTCAATTTCTTCAGTTGATTTACCAGCTAATTCATTTTCATCAATTCCCATTTGCGCCATCATTGATTTAACCCGGTCATACATTTCAGTATCACCTTGACTATATTTATCCATCATATCGTCATAAAATCTTTTAGCATCATCGATTTTTTGATCTTCCGCTAAATCAGTCTGGTTAAACTGCTCCTGCACTTTTTCTAACTCATCGATTTCTTCACTATCTAAACCTAATTCATCAAAAAAGTCTAAGGCACGATTACATAAATTTTCTAATTCATAACAATAATTTTCTTCATCCAAACCGTCAATTACTTTTAAATCCTGATTTAGTTCATTGATTAAAGCAATTTGTTCATTAGTCAATTCAATATCTTCATATTCATCATTACTTAAATCCGCTAAAACAATTGGAACATAATAAGCCACTTTTTCATGATTAGTCATGATCATTTCAATCTTTAGATCAGTTATTTTGGCTAAAAAGTTTACTAATATTTCCGGATCAATTGTTTTATTACTAAAAGCATAACTTCCTTTAACTGTTCTAATAATAATTTTAACTAATTGATCATGATGATGTTTTTGTAATGATAAGCCTGTAATTTCTTGATATTTGAAATTACCAGCTTGTCCAAATTTGAAATATATTTCATCAGGAGTGATAATCATTCCTTTACTGCCATCTAATTCTTCACTCGAATCAATAAATGCTAAGATTTCAAAAACATTCATACTTCCAAAATTATAAAGAGCATTACTGATTTGACTTGGTAAATTATCTTTTAAATATAATTTACCATTTAATACTAATTTTTCATCTATATCCATAAATTGTTTGCTTTCTACCATTGTTTTTCCTCCAACTTAATCAAAAACTATTTTACTAGAATCACATACAATTGCAATATTTTTTCACAACACTAGCGATATTTGCCATGCGCCTATCAAATTCTGGATGCTTTTTGATCCAGCTTCGATTTAATGGTGAAGGATGTGGTAAGACATAGGTTAGTTTGCCATTAATGACTTGATCGTTAAAAACCAAATCGTCTAACTTTTGATCAGGAAAAAAGACTTTGGCTGCATAACTGCCAATAATTATATAGATTTGATTATTTACTAATTCCATTTCTTTAAATAGCCATTGTTGATAACATATTTTAGGCGGTTTTTTATCACCACCGTTTTTAGCTTTACCGGGATAGCAGTGAGCTAAAGAAGTGATATAAAAATTATCTTGATTATAAAATATTGCCTCATCAATTTGATACCATTGTCTAAGTTTCTTACCGCTTTGATCACTAAAGGGTCTACCAAGCTGATGAACTTTTAATGATGGTGCCTGACTAATTTGCATAATTTTAGCATTTTTATTACCCCAAACTACTGGTGCAACTCCATGTTCAAAAGTTTCTTGACAGATATTACATTGTTTTATTTGTTTAAGTAATTTTTCAAAATCATCCATTTTATTCTCCTAAAAAATAAATGCAAGTCGATGACCTGCATTTTAATTTCCTAATTTTTGTCCTACTTGTTGACCAACAATAGCACCATCATTAGTTGCCGTTACAACTTGTCTTAAAACCTTTTGCCGAACATCGCCAGCAGCATAAATTCCTTTGATCTTAGTTTCCATTAATTCATTAGTAATGATATAACCTTGATCATCACAAATTCCTAATTCCTTAACAAAATCAGTAATCGGATCTAATCCCACAAATGGAAATACTCCTTTAACTGCTAATTCACTAATTTCTCCGGTTTTACTATCTTCTAAAGCAATTCCAGCTACTTTGTTATCTTCTTCAATTAAATGATGCGGTTTCTTTAAAAAATGAATTTCAATTTTATCATTAGCTCTTACATGATCTTGAATAATCTTATCAGCTCTAAAAACATCACGGCGAACGATTAAATGTACTTTAGAAGCAAACTTAGTTAAATAAATAGCTTCTTCCAATGCTGAATTTCCACCACCTACAACAGCTACTTCTTCATCTTTAAAAAACGGTCCATCACAAACAGCACAATAAGATACTCCATGACCTGTTAATTCTTCTTCCATTGGAATTTGCATTTTTCTCTCTTTTGTTCCAGTTGCAATCAATACTGCTTTAGCTTGATAACTATTATCAGTTGTGATTACTTCTTTATAATCACCATGATCAACTATCTTAGTTACCTCGCCAAATGCCTGCTTACCACCAAAAGATAATGAATGTTCATACATTTCATAAGCTAGCTCTGGTCCTGTTTTCTTTTTTTGACCAGGCCAGTTTTCAATTTCCGCACTAACATTAAGTTTACCACCTGGTGCTCCAGCATCTAACATCAATACACTTGCTCCAGCTCTAGTTGCATATAAACATGCACTCATTCCCGC